>JACTML010000075.1 GCA_014584635.1 Nitrosomonas eutropha
TCTTCAAATGGATCAAGCAGCATCTGCGCATCAAGCATTTCATCGGCAACAGCGAGAATGCCGTGAAGACGCAAATCTGGTGTGCCGTCTCCACTTACACACTGATCGCCATTGTCAAAAAGGAGCTTCAAATTGATGCCCCTCTCTACTCTTTGCTACAGATTTTATCAGTGTCTATTTTTGAGAAAACCCAACTATCACAAGCCTTCGCAGACAGCAGACTTCTGCAAGATCAGACCAATTTCGCTAACCAACTAAATTTGTTCGACTTTTAACCGGACACTACTGATATCGGATAAGAAAATGAAAAAAGGACCGGAACAGTCCCTTTTTCATTTGGTTTCCGTCTTTGTTTAATGGTGTCAGGTTGTTGCTTCGCCCAATACGGATACAGTAATATGCGCTGATACCTCGCTGTGGAGTACAACGATGGCGATATAGTCGCCCACTTGTTTGATTTGTCCTTCCGGCATGCGAATCATGGATTTTTCAATAGCAAAATCCTGTTTGCGTAATTCTTCCGCGATATTTGCATTGGAGACTGATCCGAAAAGTTTGCCGTCCACCCCTGCTTTTTGGGAGATCTGGATAAGCAATCCATCCAGTTTTGCTGCCAATGCACTGGCTGCATCTAAAATATCAGCCTGTTTTTTCTCCAGTTCAGCGCGCTGTGTTTCAAATTCAGCGATAACCCTTTCGGTTGCTCTTTTTGCCTTTCCTTGCGGAATCAAGTAGTTGCGAGCATATCCTGGCTTGACGTTCACAATGCTGCCCAGCGAACCAAGTTTGGCGATTTTTTCTAACAAAATTACTTGCATGTCGTTTCTCCCGGTTGCTTAGTGCTGATCAGTATAGGGTAATAGCGCAAGGAAACGAGCGCGTTCAATCGCCAAGTTTAACTGACGTTGGTAGTACGCGCGCGTACCTGTAATCCGGGCCGGTATGATTCTGCCATTTTCGCTAATAAAATCTTTCAGCAGATCAATATCCTTGTAGTCTATTTTTTTAATCCCTTCAGCAGTAAAGCGACAGAATTTTTTGCGTTTGAACAGAGGTCGATTTGCCATCCGATCCTTCATTTTGTTCTTTGCATCCTTGTTTCTTGTGAATCTCATATTATTTCTCCAATATGTAATGTATCTGGTTTTGTTTTTTTAAATGATCCTGGCATCGCTGACGTGTAAAACCAGCTGGTTACTTAAACGGTTTTTTTTCGTAATAAAGCCGGTAAGCTCAATATTGCTGCCAGATCCCATATGAACAATTTTTTCAGCCATATTTGCCAGGGCGATTGCCGCGAGCTCAAGCTCAATCCTGCGCTGGATGCCGGCTTCTTCCTGATGGGAAACGTGGCTTATCCTAAACTCGGTCACCATGATACCGGCAGGCGTGTAGCGAGGAATATTCAGATCGACAATCTTTCCGCTGATGACCAACTGATTCAGTGAGTATTTCGCATCAGGATTGGACACTGCTTTCTTCTGTTGTGCCTGCGTCATCAGTTGAATCGTCAGTTGCTCCTTCTCCGGCTGAAGGGGCATTTCTGCCGCTGTCATCCGAATTTGAGTAAGCTGATTTTGGCTTGTCTTCCTGCATCATGGGGGAGGGGGTCGTAACCGGACCATGCATACGAATAGTGAGATGGCGAAGAATGGCGTCATTGAACTTGAAACTGTGCTCCAGCTCATTGAGCGATTCCTGGTCACATTCAATGTTCATTAAAATGTAGTGTGCTTTGTGCAGTTTTTGTATGGGGTAAGTGAGCTGTCTGCGTCCCCAGTCTTCCAATCGGTGAATTTTCCCGGATTTTTCGGTAATGGTATTGCTGTAGCGCTCAATCATGGCGGATACTTGTTCGCTCTGATCCGGATGAACGATAAACACAATCTCGTAATGTCTCATAATTTCCTTATGGGTAAAGCCTTCTTGATGACACGCTTTTTGAGCGAAATACAAAAGTAAGGCAAGGGATTAGCTAAAAATTCATGCATTGGTATCACATCAAACCGCATTAATAAGTCTGTTGTTTATGCATGACAGAACAACAGCGCGGTGATTTTACTTAATCAATGACTAAACTTCAAAAGAATTAAGTTTTTATTGTGTAAATTAAAAGGTTTTGGGAATGGAATGTGGGTGAGGTGAATAAAGCAAGCTGCCTTCACGAAACAGTTCTTTTGGAGAGTACGGCAAAATTATGCCTCACGGTGCCATGTTTCGCGCTATTGCAAAAATATACGGCCTGCGTCACGATTTTGCCGGTAATACCTGTTCGCGGAAGGCTTTTTCAGAGATCTTCTAATGGGTCTCATTTCTCATTTGCATTGACTGAGTGAGGGGATCAAGGTAGAATCGCCGCACTTTTTTAGGGGCATCTTGTTTCTTGATTTTTCAGCGCACCCGTTTTGGCTACTTTTATTAAGAACAGACCGCTTGGTATTATTCTGCTTTGGCAAATGCTGTTTTCGATTGTGGCATTGATTGTGTGCGGCCTGTTATCAGGCATTAGCGGCGCACTTTCCGGCTTTCTTGGAGTGTTGGTGAGTGTAATTGCGGGAGGAGCTTACGCCGTTATGGTGTCGAGGCATAGCGGATATTCGGCTGGTGGTGTTCTGCGCACCGCGCTGCGTGCAGAAGCGGTGAAGATATTTTTAGTGGTGATGCTGTTGTGGATCGTGTTTACGGCATATAAAGATTTAAACCCCGTCATGTTTGTTGGTTCATTTATCATTGCTGTAATGATATCGAGCATGGCGATATTTGTTGCTGAAAAGCCTCGAGTTAAATAAGCATATCGAATAACGTAATAAAGGTAAGTCGATGTCAACTGAAGCTGCGTTAACCCCATCATCATATATACAACACCATCTGACAAACATGACTGTGAGCCTTGGCGAAGGGTCATTCTGGGTTTTGCATATTGATACACTGGTGATGTCGCTAATACTTGGTGTGGTCAGTCTTGGCTTTATATGGCTGGTTGTCAGAAAGGCCACGCCGGGCGTGCCCAGTAAAACACAGGCTTTTGTCGAGCTGTTAATAGAATTTATTGATGATCAGGTAAAAAACACATTTCATGGAGAACGTCACTCTTTTGTTGCTCCGGCGGCGCTGACGATTTTTGTCTGGGTGTTGTTGCTGAATTCCATGGATTTTTTGCCCATCGACATCATGGCGTGGATTTACGAGAATGTGTTCGGGCTGCATAACTGGCGCGGGGTGCCTACGGCGGACGTCAATACAACTTTTGCGTTGGCGCTTTCCATTTGGGTGTTGACGATTTATTTTGCCATCAAAGTGAAAGGTTTTGGTGGGTGGATCCATGAGCTGTTTTGCTCTCCCTTTGGCGCGAATCCAATACTGTGGCCATTCAATTTATTGTTGAATTTGATTGAATATATCTCAAAGCCTTTGTCTCATTCCCTGCGTCTCTTCGGCAACATGTATGCGGGCGAGATCATTTTTATGCTGCTCGGTATGTGGGCAGCAACAGGAGTTGCCGGTACAATATTCGGAGCTGTCCTTGGTGTTGGATGGGCAATTTTTCATATATTAATCGTGGTGTTGCATGCGTTTATATTCATGATACTGGCTGTGGTCTATCTGTCCATGGCGCATGAATCACATTAGGTTTGATAAGGTTTTTTATTATTAACTTGAACTAAAGGAAAAAATATGGATAACGTTCAGTTTCTGGCGATGATACAGGCATATACCGGAATTGGTATTGGGCTGATGATTGGCTTGGGTGCGGCGGGTGCATGTATCGGTGTGGGTGTGATGTGTGGACGATTTCTGGAGGGTGCAGCTCGCCAACCTGAAATGATTCCTACTCTGCAGGGTAAGGTGTTCTTGCTGCTGGGTCTGACTGATGCCTCATTTATTATTGCTGTAGGTCTGGCAATGCTTTTTGCATTTGGTAACCCGTTGTTGTCTGTTGTTCAATAAATAGTTTGTTGAATTGGTTGCTGAATGTAAATAAGGGGCTGTCATGAATATAAATTTCACACTGGTCTCGCAGGCGATAGCTTTTTCTATATTTATATGGTTTACCACAAAATTTGTGTGGCCGTATTTGTTGCGTGCTATTGAAGAGCGTCAGCAAAAAATAGCAGATGGCTTGGCAGCAGGCGAGCGAGGCAAAAAAGAGCTGGAGCTTGCGAGTCAGCGTTCATCAGAAGTATTGAAGGAAGCCAAGCAGCGTGCTGGCGAAATAATTATCCAAGCAGAAAAAAGAGCCTCGGATATTGTAGAAGAAGCCAAAAAGAATGCTCGGGTTGAGGGTGAAAAAATTATAGCTGGAGCTAAAGCAGAAGTTGAGCATGAAATCTTTAGTGCGCGTGAATCGCTGCGTCAGCAGGTAGCAGGATTGGCTGTTCAGGGTGCTTCAAAAATTCTGCATCGAGAAGTGAATGCTAAAGTTCATGCCGATCTGCTGGCATCAATAGAGACAGAGTTAAAATAAATGGCTGAAGCGATAACAATTGCACGACCATATGCAGAGGCAATTTTCAAACTTGCTCAGGGACACGGATCTCTATCATCCTGGTCAGAGATGCTTGGGCTTGTCAGTTCTGTTATTCAGGAATCTCAAGTAAGTGCATTAATCGGTAACCCGCAGATCCCGTCAGTAAAACTGCGTGAAATTATTTTCAGTATTTGCGGTAAAAAACTGGGAGAGGATGGGCGGAGACTGATTTCATTGCTCATTGAAAATAGAAGGTTGCTCGTGTTGCCACAAATAAGTGAGTTGTATGAGCAACTTAAGGCACAGCATGAGAGCGTATTGGAGGCGAAAATAGTATCAGCTTTCCCGCTTGAGTCATATCAGTTGGAAAAACTTGTATCAGTTCTCGAAATAAAATTTCGGCGTAAGGTAAAAGCTCAGGTAAGCGTGGATAGTGGGCTTATTGGCGGTGTAAAAATTGAAATTGGTGACCAGGTGATTGACAGTTCTGTGTCCGGAAAGCTGGAAGCTATGGCGGCGGCTCTCAAAAGCTAGGAGTTATATAAAATGCAGTTAAATCCATCAGAAATCAGTGAATTAATCAAGAATAAAATTGAGGGACTTTCCGTTACATCTGAATTTCGTACGCAGGGGACAATTGTTTCACTGACGGACGGTATAGTTCGGGTACACGGGCTTTCCGATGTAATGCAGGGTGAGATGCTGGAGTTTCCGGGAGGAACATATGGTTTGGCATTGAACTTGGAGCGTGATTCGGTTGGTGCCGTTATATTGGGTGCTTATGAGCATCTCAAGGAAGGAGATGTCGTCAAATGTACCGGCAGAATTCTTGAGGTTCCTGTGGGGGAGGCTTTGTTAGGGCGTGTTGTAAATGCTCTTGGCCAACCTATCGATGGCAAAGGTCCGATTGCTGCACAGGGAATGGAGCCAATAGAAAAAATTGCTCCGGGGGTTATATCGCGTAAATCAGTTGATCAGCCGATGCAAACCGGTTTGAAATCGATTGATTCCATGGTGCCAATCGGAAGGGGGCAGCGCGAACTGATCATTGGAGATCGGCAAACAGGTAAAACAGCGGTAGCGATTGATGCGATCATTAACCAAAAGGGTGAAAATATGATCTGCATCTATGTGGCAATAGGTCAGAAAGCCTCATCAATTGCGAACGTGGTTCGTAAGCTGGAAGAAGCCGGTGCCATGGCATATACCATTGTAGTCGTTGCTTCCGCTTCTGAATCTGCCGCTATGCAATACATTTCCCCTTATTCCGGCTGTACCATGGGTGAATATTTCCGCGACAGAGGGCAGGACGCACTGATCATCTATGATGATTTAACCAAGCAGGCATGGGCATATCGCCAGATTTCCCTGCTATTGCGCCGTCCTCCTGGCCGTGAAGCCTATCCAGGTGATGTTTTCTATCTGCATTCCCGGTTGCTGGAAAGAGCTGCAAGAGTCAATGCTGATTATGTTGAGAAAGCTACTGACGGAAAAGTAAAAGGAAAAACAGGATCATTAACAGCATTGCCTATTATTGAAACTCAAGCGGGTGACGTGACTGCATTTGTGCCGACTAACGTGATTTCGATTACGGATGGCCAGATATTTCTTGAGTCCGATTTGTTCAATGCGGGTATCCGCCCGGCAATTAATGCCGGTATTTCAGTTTCCAGGGTTGGAGGTGCTGCCCAAACCAAGGTAATCAAAAAACTGGGTGGGGGTATTCGTCTGGCATTGGCGCAATATCGTGAACTTGCCGCTTTCGCGCAGTTTGCTTCTGATCTCGATGAAGCTACACGCAAGCAACTGGAGCGTGGAAAAATGGCGACAGAGTTAATGAAGCAGGCACAGTATGCTACGTTGAAAATTTCAGAAATGGCGCTGACACTATTTGCGTTGAACAAGGGTTATTTTGACGATGTCGATATTAAACGCGCTCTTGCTTTTGAATCTGCATTAAAAAGCCATATACGTGGTCACCATGCTGCGATACTCGATAAAATTGAGGCAACCAAGGAGCTTGATGCTGAAACAGAAAAAGCGCTAGAAGCAGCTATTCAGGAATTTAAGCAAAACGGAACATATTAACCGATGGCAAGCAGCAGAGAGATACGAAACAAGATCAAGAGCGTTAAGAATACGCAAAAGATCACGCGTGCGATGGAAATGGTTGCGGCTTCCAAAATGAGGAAGGCGCAAGATCGCATGAAAAAAGCACGCCCTTATGGCGAAAAAATTCGTAATGTGGCCGCGCATATGAGTAAGGCGAGTGTTGAGTATCGTCATCCTTTTCTAATCGATCGTAATTCCGTTAAGAGAGTTGGAATTATTGTTGTGACATCGGATAAAGGTTTGTGCGGCGGGTTGAATACAAACGTACTGCGTAGAGTGCTTAATGAAATTCGATCCTGGGAAGCTGAAGGAGAACAGGTAGAGGTTTGTTGTATAGGTAACAAGGGCCTGGGATTTATGAGCCGACTGGGTACACAGATAATTTCGCAAGTTACCGGGTTGGGCGATACGCCAAATATCGAGAAGCTGATTGGCGCAGTCAAGATTGTCCTAGATGCCTATACAGAAGATCGGTTTGACAGGGTGTATATCTTCTATAACCGTTTCGTCAATACCATGAAACAGTTACCAGTCATGGAACAGCTTTTGCCATTGACTGATGAACATATGAGAAAAGATGATGAAGATACCGCCAAGGTTGCTCGTGCTCCATGGGATTATATTTATGAACCAGAAGCCAAACCCATTATCGACGATATTATGATCCGGTATATAGAGGCGCTCGTATATCAGGCAGTCGCTGAAAATATGGCTTCCGAACAATCGGCGAGGATGGTTGCGATGAAAGCAGCTTCCGATAATGCGGGTAATCTGATTGATGAACTGACACTGATTTATAACAAATCTCGTCAGGCAGCTATTACTAAGGAACTTTCGGAAATCGTCGGCGGAGCGGCAGCTGTTTAAATATTGTAAATTTGTATTTAGGGAAAAATGATGAGCCATCAAGGAAAGATTGTTCAGTGTATCGGTGCGGTAATCGACGTGGAGTTTGCACCAGAAGGAATACCCAAAGTATACGATGCTCTGGTAATGGAAGGATCAGAGTTGACGCTGGAAGTACAGCAGCAATTGGGAGATGGGATTGTCAGGACAATTGCGCTTGGATCATCGGATGGTCTGAGACGAGGAATGATGGTCACCAATACCGAGAAACAAATATCGATTCCTGTCGGTACCAAAACACTGGGGCGCATTATGGACGTTCTCGGCAGACCTATTGATGAAATGGGAGAAATTGGAGCGGAGTCATTAATGCCTATTCACCGAACTGCTCCGGCGTTTGATGAGTTATCCGCTTCGACAGAGTTACTGGAAACCGGAATTAAGGTTATCGATTTGATTTGTCCCTTTGCCAAGGGCGGTAAGATCGGACTCTTCGGCGGTGCTGGTGTAGGAAAAACTGTAAACATGATGGAGCTCATCCGTAATATCGCGATTGAGCATAGCGGCTATTCAGTATTCGCCGGTGTGGGCGAAAGAACACGGGAAGGAAACGATTTCTATCATGAAATGAAGGATTCCAACGTGCTGGATAAGGTGGCTCTGGTTTATGGCCAGATGAATGAACCACCTGGAAACCGTTTGCGTGTTGCGTTAACCGGCTTAACGATGGCAGAGGCCTTTCGTGATGAAGGGCGTGACGTTTTATTCTTTGTAGATAATATTTATCGTTATACCCTGGCGGGAACAGAAGTTTCAGCATTATTAGGCCGTATGCCTTCCGCAGTTGGTTATCAGCCAACACTTGCAGAGGAAATGGGGCGTTTGCAGGAACGAATCACTTCTTCTAAAACAGGCTCTATTACATCGATTCAGGCTGTATATGTTCCGGCGGATGACTTGACTGATCCATCTCCCGCAACGACATTCGGTCACCTTGATGCTACTGTGGTATTGTCAAGAGATATTGCTTCTCTTGGAATTTATCCTGCTGTGGATCCGCTGGATTCAACCTCACGTCAGCTGGATCCTCTGATTGTCGGCGAAGATCACTACAATACAGCACGTGAAGTTCAGCAAACTTTGCAGCGTTACAAAGAGTTACGTGACATTATTGCTATTCTGGGTATGGATGAACTCTCGCCTGAAGATAAACTATCAGTTAGTCGGGCACGGAAAATACAAAGATTTTTGTCACAGCCATTCTTTGTTGCTGAAGTTTTCACGGGCTCTCCGGGTAAATATGTTTCCTTAAAAGAAACGATCAAAGGCTTTAAAGGTATCGTTAGCGGTGAATACGATGATATCCCTGAACAGGCTTTCTATATGGTTGGCGGGATTGAAGAAGTGCTGGAAAAAGCCAAATCATTGCAATAATAAATTTCTACTTTACAGGTAATCAATGGGTACAATATTTCACTTGGATATAGTGAGTGCGGAAGAATCAATTTATTCTGGACCTGCAGAATTCATTGTTGCCCCGGCGATGATGGGTGAAGTGGGAATATATCCTCAACATACCCCCATGCTTACTCGTGTCAAATCAGGTGTGGTGCGAGTAAAGGCGCCTCTTCAGGACGATGAGGAAATTTATGTTTCGGGGGGTATGCTTGAAGTACAGCCTGATGTTGTAACAATTCTGGCAGATACTGCTGTACGCGGAAAAGATCTGGATGAAGCCAAAGCTCTGGAAGCAAAACGTAAAGCAGAGGAAATAATAAAGAATAAAACTTCTGAAATTGAATACGCGCGGGCACAAGCTGAATTAATTGAAGCAACTGCTCAGCTGGCAGCCATTCGTAAACTGAGAAAAAGAGGACATTAGATCTGCTCAGTTGTATCGTTTGTCTGTAAAAAAGGGCGATCTAATCGCCCTTTTTTTATAAACAGAAAGAGGTTTTGCTTTCTATCTTATCTATTCTCCCTTTTTTTCTTCCGGTACACTGTTCTTTGCGCGTTAATCGTTGGTTATCATATAAAAATAATAATTTTTGACTTGGTAAATATATCACCCGAGCGTGATCATGAAAAATTTCAAGTGAGGGCTAACCGTGCCGCGAATTAATGTGGTTATTTTGGCAGCTGGTATGGGTAAAAGGATGCGTTCAGCACTACCCAAGGTTTTGCATCCTCTGGCGGGAAAACCTATTTTATCCCATGTTTTAGATACTGCACGAACGCTGTCTCCCGAAAAAATATGTGTCATTTATGGATATGGTGGCGAACGGGTTCGTCAAACTGTAGGTGACGACTCGAACCTTATTTGGGTCGAACAGGCGCAGCAGTTAGGGACAGGACATGCTGTAAAGCAGGCATTGCCTTATCTGGAAAAAGGCAGTGCTACATTGGTGTTATTCGGGGATGTCCCACTGGTAAAAAGTAATACACTTGAAGAATTAATTGGTAAAGCGCGTGCAGATAATCTCGTTTTACTGACTGTCGAACTGGATAATCCTACCGGATATGGCCGGATTGTGCGCGATTCTGAAACAAATCGTGTCCAAGCCATTGTAGAAGAAAAAGATGCTTTACCTTCACAGAAAGCCATTCGTGAAATTAATACAGGCATCATGATTCTTCCCAATATGTACCTGGAAAGCTGGCTCGACAGATTAAGTAACAATAATACTCAAGGCGAATATTACCTTACGGATATTATCGCAATGGCCGTAGATGATGGAATCCAGATAGAAACTTCCAATCCCTCATCCGAATGGGAAGTGGTTGGTGTTAACGACAAAGTTCAATTATCTTCCCTGGAACGTATCTATCAGCAGGATATTGCAAATAAACTGATGGAGCAGGGGGTAATGCTTGCAGATCCGGCGCGTCTGGATGTGCGGGGGAAGCTGGTTTGCGGGAATGATGTTGAAATTGATGTGAACTGTATATTTGAAGGGAATGTGCGTCTGGGTGATGGTGTAAAAGTTAACGCAAACTGCATACTTAGGAATGTGGTGGTTTCGGATGGAACGGTTATTCATCCTTTTAGTATGCTGGAAGATACAAGAGTGGGTGAAAATTGCCGTGTCGGTCCTTATGCCCGTATTCGCCCGGGAACACAGCTTGATGATGTCGTGCATGTTGGAAATTTTGTTGAAATCAAAAACAGTCACATAGCCTCAGGGAGTAAAGTCAATCATCTTAGCTATATTGGTGATACTGAAATGGGTAAGCAGGTGAATATTGGTGCTGGTACGATTACCTGCAATTACGACGGTGCCTTTAAATACCGCACAATTATTGAAGACAATGTATTTATTGGCTCTGATTCGCAACTGATTGCCCCGGTGACAGTCGCGAAAGGGTCAACAATTGGTGCTGGATCTACCATTACGCGTGATACTCCTGAAGGGCAGCTGACATTATCCCGAGTTAAACAGATTAGCATTGCCCATTGGAAGCGCCCCCAGAAAAACAAGGATTGATACCTTTTTATACACGATAAGAAGCTGAGTAGAGGATAGGTTATGTGCGGTATTGTAGGTGCGATTGCAAAAAATAATGTTGTGCCGTTTTTGCTGGAAGGATTGTCCAGGCTCGAATATCGTGGCTATGATTCAGCCGGAATTGTAGTTGCTGATGGTGCACTGCAACGATTACGGACAACAGGCCGTGTTTCTGAGTTGAGCAAACTGGCCCATACTACGGGGACATCAGGCCTTACCGGTATCGCACATACGCGTTGGGCAACACACGGCGCGCCGTCTGAGCGCAATGCTCATCCGCATTTTTCCGGTGATCAGAGAAAAATTGCGGTTGTGCATAACGGTATTATCGAGAATCATGAAACTCTTCGACAACGCTTGCAGCAAGATGGCTTTGAATTTCTGTCGGATACTGATACCGAAGTCATTGCACACCTGATTTCATTTCATTTACGTAAAACTGACGATTTGCTGGACGCCGTTTGTCGCTCTCTGGCCGAACTGCGAGGAGCGTATGCAATTGCGGTTATCGAAGAATCGCGTCAGGATCGTATTATCGTCGCCAGAAATGGTGCGCCATTGCTGCTTGGAATAGGTGATGATGGTTTCTATGCCGCTTCTGATGCATCCGCACTGGTACAAGTGACACAGCAGGTTATCTATCTTGAAGAAGGAGATGTTGCGGAGTTATCCGATCACGGTTATCGGATTCTGAACTGTCTGAACACCGTGGCCGGCTGCGAGGTGTCACGGAACGTAACCCAAAGCAGCTTAACGCGGGATGCTGTGGAACTGGGACCGTATTCGCATTTCATGCAAAAAGAGATCTTTGAGCAGCCGGTTGCCGTGGCAAATACCCTGGAAATGGTACTGAATGCACAATCAGCCTCTCCTCAATTATTTGGTAGTAAAGCACAGGAGATTTTTGCTCAAACGCAGGGAATACTGATTCTCGCCTGTGGAACCAGCTACCATGCCGGCCTGGTTGCAAAATACTGGCTGGAAACCATAGCAAGGCTTCCCTGTAATGTCGAAATTGCCAGTGAATATCGTTATCGTGATCCGATTGCTGATCCGGCTACGCTGGTTGTGGGTATCTCCCAATCTGGAGAAACTGCGGACACCCTGGCGGCTTTAAGTTATGCCAAATCACTGGGACATCGCTACAGTCTGGCCATTTGTAACGTACCGGAAAGTGCTCTGATCAGACAAACTGATCTGCGCTTCCTGACACGCGCCGGCCCGGAAATTGGTGTGGCCTCCACAAAAGCATTTACGACACAGCTGGCTGTTTTACTGCTGCTGACAGCAGTGCTGGCCAAAATGCGCAATAAGCTTTCATCACAAGAGGAGCAGGATTTGATTGCTGCATTGCGACATTTACCCGTGGCGATTCAACGCGCACTCCAAAGTGAACCGGAAATCAAGCAATGGTCTGGCGATTTCTCACAAAAACATCATGCCTTGTTCCTGGGGCGGGGCGTGCATTACCCGATTGCACTGGAAGGTGCATTGAAACTCAAGGAAATTTCGTATATTCATGCGGAAGCTTACGCCGCCGGTGAACTGAAGCATGGCCCGCTTGCGCTGGTGGATAGTGGCATGCCTATTGTTGCCATTGCTCCCAATGATGCACTCCTGGAAAAGCTCAAATCTAACTTGCAAGAAGTGCGTGCACGCGGTGGGCAGCTATACGTATTTGCTGATGCGGATTCCCAAATCGAAGCCAGCGATGGCGTCCACATCATTCGCCTGGCTGAATATGGCGGCGTACTCAGCCCCATCATGCACACCATTCCACTGCAATTATTGGCTTATCATGTTGCCCTGCAAAAGGGCACTGATGTTGATAAACCTAGAAACCTGGCGAAATCCGTTACAGTTGAATGATCGAATAGTTGTGTTTTTCAGCTGACGAATCAAAATAACCTGTTCCTGATCCGCAGATAAAGCATGTGGCGATGCGTAACCGCAGCATGCTTTATACAATGCTGCCGGAATGGTAGCATTGTAGCCTTTCAATGAGTAGAGGAAGTCAATGGCTGGTCATAGTAAATGGGCCAATATTAAGCATAAGAAGGCCGCACAGGATGCCAGACGAGGAAAGATTTTTACTCGTCTGATCAAGGAGATTACAGTTGCTGCCCGCTTGGGTGGAGGGGATCCAAACAGTAATCCCCGGTTAAGGCTGGCGATGGATAAAGCCTTTGGACATAACATGCCAAAGGATAATGTCGAACGTGCGATCAAACGTGGAAGCGGCGAGCTTGAAGGTGTCAACTACGAAGAAATTCGCTATGAGGGTTACGGCGTATCCGGCGCAGCTGTCATGGTTGACTGTATGACAGATAACCGCACGCGGACAGTAGCGGATGTTCGTCATGCATTTACCAAGCACGGCGGTAACCTGGGAACGGATGGTTCTGTCGCATACCTGTTTACTCATTGCGGTCAATTGCTATTTGCACCGGGTATTAGCGAAGCGCAATTGCTGGAAGCCGCACTGGAAGCCGGTGCCGAGGATGTAATCAGCAATGAGGATGGCAGCCTGGAAATTATTACGAATCCGGATGCATTTGTATCTGTCAAGGACAAGCTGGAAACGGCCGGTTTTGTAGCTGAACTGGCTGAGGTAACCTGGAAGCCGGAGAATGAAGTACAGCTGCAAGGTGATGATGCGACCAGAATGCAGAAGCTGCTGGATGCATTGGAAGATCTGGATGACGTACAAGATGTCTATACCACGGCAGTCCTGGATATCTGATCTTGTTATATTCCGGCAAAGGTACCCGCATACTGGGGATTGATCCCGGTCTGCGCATAACAGGTTTTGGTGTTATCGAAAAAACCGGGAATCAGTTAACCTACCTCGGGAGTGGCTGCGTGGTCACTGAAAAATCCAGCTTGCCAGAGCGTCTGAAAACCATCCTCAACGGGTTGAATGAAATTATTTTGCAGCATCAGCCAGAGCAGGTTGCTGTGGAACAGGTTTTTGTCAATATCAATCCCAGATCAACACTGTTGCTTGGGCAGGCGCGCGGTGCTGCAATCAGCGCCGCCGTTCTTCATGAACTTTCCGTGTACGAATATACTGCTTTGCAAATCAAGCAATCTGTAGTGGGTAATGGTCATGCGCGGAAAGAACAGGTACAGGAAATGGTCATGCGATTATTAAGGCTGAGCACGCGCCCCCGTACAGATGCAGCCGATGCGCTGGCTTGTGCTATCTGCCATGCGCATGGGGGAACAGGTTTGCTGGCTGTGAGCATGTGTAATTACCTGAAGCGAGGTAGTTTGTGATTGGCAGAATTACCGGGACACTGCTCGAAAAACACCCTCCATTGGTGCTGATGGATGTCAACGGCATTGGTTATGAAATTGATGTGCCGATGAGCACTTTTTGTAAACTGCCTGATATTGGTGAAAAGGTAACACTCCATACCCATTTCTGGGTGCGGGAAGAGGCGCATTTGTTATTTGGTTTTATGACAGAGCAGGAGCGTGTGCTTTTCCGCCAGCTTACAAAAATATCCGGTATTGGTGCGAGAACAGGTTTGGCAATTTTATCCGGCCTGAGCGTTGCAGATCTTCATCAGGCGGTAGTGGCGCAAGACAGTATGCGTTTGACCAAGGTCCCCGGAATTGGGAAAAAGACAGCAGAACGGCTATTGCTGGAGTTGCGCGACCGGATCAGTCCGTTATCAGCTCTTTCTGAAACAGGAGGCACTATGTCTGTTGTTGACAAGGACGTTCTCTCTGCGTTATTGGCGCTGGGCTATAATGATCGCGAAGCCAATCGGGCGTTGGAGCAATTGTCGGAAGGCGTTACGGTATCTGACGGCATTATGCAGTCACTAAAATTTTTATCAAAAGTCAAATAGTGCACTGGCTGGGCTTGAATGATTGAATCAGACAGAATTATTACCGCTTCTCCGTTTTCTTCCAGGGAAGAAGCAATAGAACGTGCGCTTCGGCCTGTCCAGCTGAACGATTATGTCGGTCAGGAAAGAATTCGTGAACAGCTGAATATTTTTATTAAGGCAGCCAGACAAAGAAAAGAAGCGCTGGATCATGTACTGTTATTTGGTCCGCCTGGGCTGGGCAAAACAACGCTTGCCCATATTATCGCGCGCGAAATGGGTGTTAATTTGCGCCAGACTTCTGGACCGGTGCTTGAGCGCGCCGGTGATCTGGCAGCTCTGCTGACCAATCTGGAAGCAAATGACGTTTTGTTCATCGATGAAATCCACCGACTTTCACCCGTCGTTGAGGAAATCTTGTATCCGGCGATGGAAGATTATCAGCTGGATATCATGATTGGCGAAGGGGTAGCGGCAAGATCAGTCAAAATTGATTTACCAAGCTTTACCTTGGTAGGTGCAACGACACGTGCAGGAATGCTGACCAATCCGTTAAGAGACCGTTTCGGAATTGTTTCCCGTCTGGAATTTTATACCACTGATGAACTTGGCAAGATTGTAGCGCGCTCCGCCGGATTGCTTGATATTGGCATTACTGATGATGGTGCCAGAGAGATCGCATGCCGGTCACGGGGGACACCACGGATAGCGAATCGATTATTACGCAGGGTACGTGACTTTGCTGAAGTCCGAGCGAACGGACAGATTGATCGCCAGGTGGCAGATGCTGCCCTGCAAATGCTGGATGTTGATGCGATTGGTCTGGATGTGCTGGATAGAAAACTGTTGCTGGCAGTTCTGGAAAAATTTGGAGGAGGGCCGGTCGGCGTAGATAATCTGGCAGCAGCTATCAATGAGGAACGCGACACGATTGAAGAAGTACTGGAGCCTTACCTCATTCAGCAGGGATTTTTGCAGCGTACCCCGCGCGGCCGCATGGCAACAGCCATGACTTATCAGCATTTTGATATTATCCCATCACAACAGGCCGCAACACCCAATTTGTTTGATCCGGATTAAAACCCGGCAAGTTTACAAACCAGGAATTCAATACCTTTCCACAGAATATTTCTATAAAAATGAAAGCTGCTTTTATTTATCCCGTACGTGTTTACTACCAGGATACGGATACAGGAGGCGTTGTGTACCATGGTTCTTATCTCAATTTTATGGAGCGCGCCCGTTACGAATGGTTGCGTGACCTGGGATTTACAGTGGATACCATGATCCGGTCACATAAAATGATTTTTCTTATCCGCTCACTCAGCATCGAATATTTCAAACCGGCTGTACTGGATGATCTGCTGGAGATAACCGTGGAAGTGGTCGAAATGGGCAGAAGCAGAATAACGTTGCAGCAGCAGATTGTGCGCGAACAGAGTACACTTGCCAGCGCAACTGTTCATGCAGTATGTGTCGGGTCGGATACGCTGAAGCCAATCAGTATTCCAGTACCACTTCGTCAGAAAATAGAAAACAGCCATAATGAGTAAAACCATTACCCAGGATTTATCATTCCTTCATTTGATTGGTGGAGCAAGCCTGCCCGTACAACTGGTCATGCTGCTGTTGTTATTGGCTTCGCTTGTTTCCTGGTGGTTTATCTTCAGAAAATTATTCACCCTTCGCCAGGAGATTAAACAGACCGATGAATTTGAAAGTGTATTCTGGCGTGGATCGGATTTGAATGCGCTGTATCAGCGGGCGGCCAGTGCGCGCCATGTGGCCGGCAGCATGGAGCGAATTTTTGAAGCCGGATTTCGCGAATTTACCAAATACCAGTCAGGAGTTGATATCGGGCCTGTCATGGATAGCACGCGCGGCGCGATGCGGGCGGTTTACCAGCGGGAAATGGACAGGCTTGAGTCGCATTTGTCATTTCTGGCTACCGTTGGGTCTGTAAGCCCGTATGTTGGATTGTTCGGAACAGTATGGGGGATCATGAATGCTTTTCGTGAGTTGTCCAATGTTGGCCAGGCGACCATCGCGCATGTTGCGCCGGGTATTGCCGAAGCGTTGATTGCAACCGCAATGGGACTTTTTGCAGCAATTCCGGCAGTGATTGCGTATAACCGCTATGCCAGCGATACCGCTCAACTGGCCACGCGCTATGAAAGTTTTATAGAGGAAGTGTCCAATGTATTGCAGCGCCGTGTAGCTAAACCACGGGATATGGCAAACTTCTCATGAGTCAGCGTCGCAGTAAACGCCGGTTGATGAATGAAATCAATGTCGTGCCGTATATCGATGTCATGCTGGTGTTGCTGATCATTTTTATGATTACGGCGCCCCTCATTCAACCCAGCCAGATCGAGCTGCCTGAAATCGGCAAATCGGCTGCTCCGCCAGCAGAGCCTTTGGAAGTTACCATTGCCTCAAATGGGAAGCTTACACTACGTGATCGCGCTGGTACGAATGAGGAACAGCAGGTGAATCGCAATCAGCTGGTGGAATTGATCAAAGCCAGGCAGGCACAGAATGCCGATCAACCTGTTGTAATTGCAGCGGATAAAAATATTCGTTACGAGGAAGTAATTCAGGTAATGGATATGCTGCAGCAGCAACAAATCCGTAAAATCGGATTGTTAACCAAGTCAAAATAACTATCGGGGTGATGCGCAATGGTCCGGCTGCCCGGGAATAAGAGCGAACCGGGAAAACTGCGTGCAGCATTCTTTGCCCTGTTGGTGCATGTGGTGTTTCTTGCTTTGCTGGTATTTGGCCTGAACTGGAAGAATGAGGCACCTGAAGCATTATCTGTTGATTTGTGGGCAGATCTGCCCTCGCACCCGATCAAGCCTGCAGCACCTGTTGCGAAAACGACGTCTCAACCCAAACCGGTCAAGCCACAACCGCAACCGCAACCGCAACAGAAAACTCAACCGCAGCCTCAGCCGGTGATCAAAGCAGCGCCTCCTCCAGTACGTAAACCCGAGATTGCTTTGAAAGATAAAACGGAAAAGCCGCACCCTGAAAAGGAAGTGAAAAAGCCGGAGCCGGTGAAAAAAGAAGCACCAAAAGAAGCACCCACCCAAAAAACAGTGGAAAAACCTGTACCTAAAGAAGCGATAAAGAAACCCGAGCCGATCAAGAAAGAGACACCTAAAATCGAGCCTGCTAAAAAAGTTGAACAAAAAGATGATGCTCAGCAGCGGGCTGAAGCACACAAACAGGCACAGCAACAGGAACAGCAGATGGCTGCAGCTCAAGCCAGAGCAATGGGTGAGATTGAAAAATACAAGGCGATGATTCAGGCTAAAATCCGCAGCCGGATTATCATGCCACCGGATCTTCCTGGCAATCCTGCGGCTGAATTTACTGTGACCCTGCTCCCGGGAGGGGATGTCCTGACGGTAATATTGCGTAAATCAAGTGGTTATCCTGTTTTTGATGATGCGGTGGAAAGAGCGATTTATCTGGCCAAACCTTTGCCTTTGCCGCCAGATCCGGGATTGTTTAGTGCGTTTCGTAATTTAAATCTGGCTGTTTATTATCGTGAATAATCTTTGATTCACCCTACAACATGGCATGGTGATTTGTATGCGTAATTTTTTGTATTGTACCGGTGTGTTTTTGTTGCTGTGGATGAGCACATCACTGAAAGCTGCTCTTGATATAGAAATTTTTGGCGGTGGCGCCAACAGGGTTCCAATTGCCGTTGCCCCGTTTAGTGGCGAAAGGGTATTGCCTCAGAATATCTCGGCAATTGTATCGGCTGATCTGGAACGCAGTGGATTGTTTAAACTGGTGGATCCGCTGGGTTTAACTTCGCAAGAACCGGTGAGCTATGTTGATTGGCTGGGGCGTGGCGCGAATGCACTCGTCATTGGTAATGTATCGGTACTCCCGGACGAGCGGATAGATATTCAGTTTCGTTTGCTGGATGTCGCCAAGCAAGTTCAGCTGGCCGGATTTAGCGGCATTGTTAGCGCTGCGCAGTTGCGGGCTTTTGCACATCGTATTTCAGATATTGTGTATGAAGCACTCACCAATGAACCCGGTGTATTTAGTACAAGAATTGCCTTCGTCAGAAAACAGGGCAGCCGTTATGCATTACAGGTATCAGATTATGACGGTTTCAATGCGCGCTCATTGATTGAATATACCGAACCGATCATCTCTCCAGCCTGGTCGCCGGATGGCAATAGAATTGCCTACACTTCTTTTGAAAAGAAAAAACCGATCGTTTACGTACAGGCACTGGCAACACGCGAACGTAAGGCGGTGGCAAATTTCAAGGGGAGTAACAGTGCTCCGGCCTGGTCACCAGATGGCAGTAAACTGGCAGTGGTTTTGACGCTGCATGGCGGATCACAAATCTATCTGATTAATGCGGATGGCAGCGGATTGCAGAGGATTTCGCAAAGCCCGGGAATTGATACAGAACCTGGTTTTTCACCGGATGGCCGATGGCTGGTGTTTACTTCTGACAGAGGAGGAAGCCCGCAAATATATCGTATGCCGGTGTCTGGTGGGGCTGCAGAGAGGCTTACCTTTGAGGGAGATTACAATGTCAGCCCGCGATACAGCTCGGATGGAAAACGGATTGTTTATATTCACAGAAATGCCGGCCGCTTCAGTGTCGCTATACAGGATTTGTCTACTCGCCAGATGCAATTGCTGACAGATTCCAGCTTTGATGAATCTCCCAGTTTTTCCCCGAATAACCGCATGGTTCTGTATACAACGGAAATGAACGGGCGTGGTATATTATCCATCGTTTCCAGTGATGGTCAGACAAAGAGTCGTTTTTCGCAGGAAGCAGGTGATATCCGTGAAGCGGTTTGGGGGCCGTTATTGAAACAGAGGTAACGAGGGGCAATACCCGTCGAGTGTGAGTTGATTATCTATTTAGGTGAGAAATGAAAAAAATTTTTGCAGTATTGGTGATTAGCCTGCTGTCAGCTTGCGCTAGCGATAATGCACAGCAAACTTCCGATGTTGAAGATCATTCCTATAACAGAGGAGGAGAAAGTGACGGTATGCGAAACGGTGCAGGATCAGACGGGTTTGGAATGAATCCTCTGCAGGACCCCAATAACATATTATCCCGTCGCAGCGTTTACTTTGATTTTGACAGCTATACCGTAAAAAGCGAGTATCGTGATCTGGTGCTTGCGCATGCTTCATATTTACGTGACAACCTTAACGCGCAGGTTTTGCTGCAAGGCAATACGGATGAGCGCGGCAGCCGTGAGTATAACCTTGCGCTCGGACAGCGCCGGGCAAACAGCGTGAGAGATATTTTGCTGCTGTCAGGCGCGCGTGATCAGCAGGTTGAAGCGGTTAGCCTGGGTGAAGAAAAGCCACGTGCGTTGGGAAGTGATGAATCATCCTGGGCTGAGAATCGACGTACTGATATTCTTTATCAAGGAGAATATTAATGGTGTTGCGCGCTTTCATCCTGTTTTTTTTGTTTCTTGGTTGTAATGTTGCGCAAGCTGCGCTGTTTGGTGATTCTGAAACACACGAACAACTGGAAGCATTACGTACCAAGGTGTTGGAACTGGAAGCGCGCATGCAGCGTACGGAAGAAGTTTTTATGGGGCAATCGCTGATTGAGTTGCACTCCCAGGCAGAAGCGCTCAAAGATGAAATGGGCAAGCTGCGCGGGCAGCTAGAAGTGCTTGAGAATGAAAACCGGTCATTGCGCAAACAGCAAAAGGATTTTTATCTGGATCTTGATAATCGTCTGCGTCAGATTGAGCCAGGCGCAGCGAGCTCTTCTGTATCGAGTTCTGAAGTTTCTGTTCCGCCATCGTCGCCAACAACTGCTGATAGCAGGAGTACTGCGCCTGGAACAGCTGCAATATTACAGCTGCCGGATACGGCACAGCGTAATCGTTATGATGCCGCTTACGCGTTATTCAAGGATGGCGATTATTCCGGAGCAATAGCCGGTTTTGAGAATTTTCTGTCTCAATATCCTCAGTCTGCCTTGGCGCCGGCAGCTGCCTATTGGGTCGGAAATGCACATTATGCGATGCGCAATTTTGACAAAGCAATTTCTGCACAGCAGCGGTTGATCGAAACTTATCCGGACAGTTCCAAGGTTCCAGATGGACTTCTTAATATGGCGAGCAGTCAGGTCGAAATCGGGCAAAAGGCTGCTGCCAGAAAAACACTGGAAAATCTCATTGAGAACCACCCCGCTACCGAAGCTGCGGAGAAAGCCAGACGTCGTCTCGGATCTCTGAAGTAATTGCGGATATGTTCCGTATAGCATCGCCGAAATCTGGCGTAATTTGTCTATCTGTCCCCAGATTTTCCCTGAAAAAGGAAAATTTCAGCTCCACCAGTATCTGATGTTGCGTGTTACGGAAATTTTTTATTCCCTGCAAGGGGAAACAAGCCGTATGGGATTGCCCACGGTATTTATCCGCCTGACAGGCTGTCCGTTACGCTGCGGCTACTGTGATACCAGTTACGCGTTTTCTGGCGGCAAGCGTATGGATCTCGATGAGATTATGCGTGAGGTGGCTGCGTTTGCTCCCCGTTACGTTACGCTCACCGGTGGAGAGCCGCTGGCTCAGGCGGGTAGTTTGGCGTTGCTGACGGCTTTGTGTGATCAAGGTTATTCTGTTTCCCTTGAAACAAGTGGTGCTCTGGATATTTCGCAAGTGGATACGCGCGTGTCAAGGATTCTGGACATCAAAACGCCAGGTTCCGGCGAGATGGAGAAGAACCATTGGGGCAATCTTGACTATCTGACCGGGCAGGATGAAATAAAATTTGTGCTGTGCGATCGGGCTGATTACGATTGGGCGGTTGAAAAACTGCAAGAACTAAAACTTGATAGCATTTGTGCGGTTTTGTTCTCCCCCGCCTACAGTCAGCTTGATTCTGCAGAATTAGCTAACTGGATACTGCAGGATCGGCTTCCGGTTCGCTTGCAGCTCCAGCTGCATAAATTGCTCTGGGGAGAATGTGCAGGACGATAAAACGAATAGCAGGTGAACATAGCCAATGAAAAAAGCCGTTGTACTGCTGTCAGGAGGACTTGATTCTGCAACAACCCTGGCGCTTGCCAGACAAGATGGATTTACCTGCTATGCATTGAGTGTGCATTATGGCCAGCGACATGCTGCAGAACTGGCAGCTGCGAGGCAGGTTGGCCAAGCCTTTCAGGTGTGTAAACATCAGTTTTTTGAACTGGATTTATCAGTTTTAACCAGTTCTGCACTGACCAATCCTGCTGTTGCCGTTCCGCTGCATGACACCAGTCCGGGAATTCCGGTAACGTATGTTCCGGCGCGAAACACGATTATGCTGTCATTGGCGCTGGCGTGGGCGGAAGTGCTGGATAGCCGGGATATTTTTGCTGGTGTAACAGCGGTGGATTATTCCGGCTATCCTGATTGTCGTCAGGATTACATCACGGCTTTTGAAAAAATGGCAAATCTGGCAACTAAAGCCGGGAGAGAAGGGAACACACTAAGGATTCATACGCCTCTGATTGATTTGCCCAAACATGAAATTATTCGCCGCGGCGTAGCATTGGGGGTGGATTACAGTATGACTGTTTCATGTTATCAGGCAGATAAGGACGGGCGTGCTTGTGGCGAGTGTGATGCCTGTCACATTCGCAGAGAGGGGTTTATGGCAGCCAATATTCCTGATCCGACACATTACCAGAATAAATAGGTGTTACGTGCGGCTGCGCTCAATGCAAATGCCGAGTTGCTTCACTCCTGGGATAACATCCAGTTTTGCTGCGCTGATTTTTACCCAGGGCGAGCCAAATTCATCAAGAATCATCTGTGCGATATTTTCGGTCAGTGTTTCAAGCAGGGAAAAATGTTGCTGGCTAAGCATGGAATTGATTTTGTAAACAACTTGTGAATAATCCAGTGCATCTTCAATGTGATCGGTTTTGCTGGCCTGTTGAGAAGGCAGTGCGATCTCAAGGTTTAATTCGATAGTTTGCGGAATTTTCTTTTCCCATGGATAAATGCCGATCAGGGTTTTTATTCTGAATTCTTTGAGAAAAATAATATCCATGGATGCGTTTTGGGTTGGTCTGACGATTACAGCGGTGTTTGAATGATAATTTTAGTTTGTTTGTAGGAACGTAAAACTTTGATAATTACAGTAGCCTTGATTTTTTCTGCCTATTTGCTGGGCTCAATTCCTTTTGCCGTAATTGCAAGCTGGTTGTTTAAACTTCCGGATCCACGCAGTTATGGCTCTGGTAATCCCGGCGCAACAAATGTGCTGCGAACCGGCAAAAAAGCAGCAGCAGTGGTAACGTTGCTGGGAGATGCGGGCAAAGGCTGGGTAGCGATTATAGCTGCCAGATACCTTGGCAATATTCTGGGGTTAGGGGATGAACTGGTTGCAGGGGGTGCCATCGCTGTTTTTTTGGGGCATCTGTTTCCGGTTTTCCTTGCATTTAAGGGCGGAAAAGGGGTGGCTACATCAGCAGGTATACTGCTGGGACTGGATCCCTGGCTGGGTATTCTCGTCATATTTACCTGGATAATTATTGCGGCAGTTTCACGTATTTCTTCGCTGTCTGCCTTGTTATCAGCGCTGGTTGCGCCGTTGTATACTCATTTTCTGCTGGAGAAAGAAATACTGACAGTAACCATAGCTATCCTGTCAATGCTTTTGATCTTAAAGCATCGTTCAAATATTGCTAATCTGATTGCTGGAAAGGAAGGAAGAATAGGAAAGAGCAGTTGATTTTGCGCTGAATTTTTCATAAATCTTCCATATTCCAGCGAGCTTTAATTGTAAAACTGCCATCTGGTCCGGATAACTTTTCATTGAGTTGCTGCAAATGTAATGCACCGGCGAGCGCGATCATTGCGCCGTTATCGGTGCAGAATTCCAGTTCGGGAAAAAAAACGGTAATGCCTGTTTCAGCCAGAGAATGCTGTAACTTTTGACGTAACCGACTGTTTGCACCCACCCCGCCAGCCACAACTAGTTGCTGCAACCCGGTGGTTTGTAAGGCCGTAATGGATTTTTTTACCAGTACATCTGTAATTGCTTCTTCGAAAGCAAGTGCGATATCAGCGCGGGTCTGGTCATCGACTTTCTGCTGATTGATGAGTAGTGCTGCGGCAGTTTTTAATCCGCTAAAACTGAAATTCAGATCATTGCTGTTCAGCATGGGGCGCGGCAGTCTGAATTTGTTTGGTTGGCCATGCGTTGCCAGATCTGCGAGCAGTTTTCCTCCCGGATAAGCCAAACCCAGCAGCTTGGCCGTCTTGTCAAATGCTTCGCCTGCTGCATCATCGACTGTTTCACCCAGTAATCGATATTGTCCAACGCCGGCAACATGCATTAACTGGGTATGCCCTCCGGAGACAAGTAACGCCACAAACGGAAAATCGGGTGCCGGATCAGATAGCAATGGGGACAGGAGATGTCCCTCAAGATGATGAATATTTAGTACTGGAATGTTGTGTGCAAAAGCGAGTGCGTTGCTGATGCTTGCGCCGGTCAGTAATGCTCCCGCAAGTCCCGGACCTTGAGTACAGGCAATGGCATCAATCTCTCTCAGAGAATGGTTTGTTTGTGTAAATACCTGTTTGATAAGAGGTAATACTCGGCGGATATGATCACGTGATGCAAGCTCCGGTACAACACCACCGTAATCACGATGCATATCAACTTGAGAATACAGCGCGTGGCCCAGCAATTTCTGATGAGTATCGTAGAGAGCGACTCCAGTTTCATCGCATGAAGTTTCAATACCTAATACAAGCATTTTAGGGATTCAGATAAAAAATATTTTTTGCGATAAGCAAACTTTCTTTTGGAAAAAAATGATTGATGTTAAACTAGCGGGATTTTTCGAGGCTGACACGAATAGACAGGCCTCGCAGAAAACAGGCTGGTTTGGTGTGAATCTGTTAGTTGAAATTCAACCGGAAAATCAGCCTGATTTATAGCCTAGTTTTAGTTGTGAGGCAAACGAATTGGTGTTTGCCTTGCTGGTTTGTTTTGTATGAAAAATAATCTAAGGAGACCGAAAGGAATTATTACTTTATGACTACTGTTAAAGTCAAGGAAAATGAGCCATTTGAAATTGCAATGCGGCGTTTTAAACGTTCTATTGAAAAAACGGGTTTACTGACCGAGTTGCGTGCACGGGAATTTTATGAAAAACCCACAGCGGTACGTAAACGTAAACGTGCTGCGGCAGTAAAACGCACCTATAAAAGGTTGCGTAGTCAAATGTTGCCACCTAAATTGTATTGATTCCATTTGTTTTCCTTAATTTGGCTATCCTATGAATTTAAGGCAGAAAATAACCGAGGATATGAAATCGGCAATGCGCGCGGGAGAGACGAGGCGCCGCGATGCGCTGCGTTTACTGCAGGCTGCCTTAAAACAAAAAGAAGTGGATGAGCGCATAGAGTTAAGCGATAGTGCAGTCATTGCTGTAATAGAAAAGATGCTTAAACAGCGCCGGGATTCTATTGCGCAATATGAAGCAGCACAGCGTCAGGATCTGGCAGATATCGAAAAATTTGAAGTGGATGTTCTGCAGGCGTATATGCCCGAAGCGCTAAGTGATGCTGAGCTGAATGTCATAATAGATGAGGCCATTGCTTCGTTTGGAGTGGATGGGTCGCCCAAAATCGGTCAGATCATAGCGCTGCTCAAGCCAAAGCTTGCGGGCCGGGCGGATATGGGTAAGATATCCGGTCTGGTAAAAGAAAAGATAGGATCAAACTGAAAGGGCGTTAATTTACTGATACCTGCTTTTCAGTATAAGCATGCTCTAAAAAAAGTATGCTCCGAGTAATCTTTATTGGAATTTGTTGTCCATAAATGATTGCGCAACCGTTTATTCAGGAATTACTGGATCGCATCGATATCGTCGATGTTGTTGCAAAACACCTTCAGCTTAAAAAGGCAGGCGCAAATTTCACAGCGTGCTGCCCTTTCCATAATGAAAAAACTCCATCATTCACTGTAAATCCCTCCAGACAGTTTTACCATTGCTTTGGCTGCGGCAGACATGGCAATGCAATTAACTTTCTGATGGAACACAGTGGAATCAGTTTTGTCGAGGCGGTAGAAAGTCTTGCAGCACATGCCGGTATGCAGATGCCTGCATGGAAAAATACCAGTCCAAAAGTTTCTGGATCAGATGGAACACTACGAGACAGGGCAGAAGCTCGTGAAACAGATGAAGTTACACAGTCATCATCTGATTTGCATAAGCGGTTGGAACAGGCGGCAAAATTTTATCGTGCACAACTCAAGCAGTCAGAACAGGCAATTGCTTATTTAAAAGATCGGGGGGTGTCAGGGTCAATCGCCCTGCGTTTCGGGATCGGGTATGCCCCCACCGGCTGGCAAAATCTGGCTGAGATTTTTTCGGATTATCCGTCAGGAGATTCCAATCATCCGCTGATACGATCAGGTTTGATTATTGCGCACGAAGGCAAGAAAAACTACGATCGCTTTCGCCATCGCATCATGTTTCCTATCCTGGGTCTGAAAAAGAAAATAATAGGGTTCGGCGGACGAGCGCTGGATGGAAACGAGCCCAAATATCTCAACTCTCCGGAAACGCCTTTATTTATCAAGGGACACGAACTGTATAACCTGGCGGCAGCTGGTCCGGCAATCCGGAAATCTGGCCGGGCGATTGTTGTAGAAGGGTATATGGATGTTGTCATGCTGACGCAGTACGGGATCGAAAATGTGGTGGCGACCCTGGGTACAGCAACAACGGCCACGCATATTCAGAAACTCTTGCGGTATGCAAATGAAGTGGTTTTTTGTTTTGATGGTGATGAAGCCGGCACAAAAGCCGCCTGGCGGGCACTGGAAAGCAGTTTGTCGCAACTTAAAGATGGAAAAGACATCAAATTTCTATTTTTACCGGATAAAGAAGATCCGGATAGCTATATGCGTAAGCATGGCCAAGATGCTTTTGGAACTTTGCTGGAGAAAGCCCATCCATTATCAGTATTCTTTTGTGCAGAATTATCCAGTCGCGTAAATCTTGGAACGAGTGAAGGGCGCGCTCGATTAGTTCAGCAGGCAGAACCTTTGTTAACGCAAATTAACGCGCCTGTATTCGGATTTATGCTAATGAAGCGCATAGCCGAGCTGGCTGGAATGGATCCTAATCAGCTGGCTGTTTTTCTGAAATCCGGAAAGAAAAATCGGCCTGCCGTATCTCGTGCGGATATATCCAGACCTTTGTCGATCACGCTTTATCGAAGATTGATACGGATTTTGCTGTGTGCTCCTGATTATGTAAACAGGTTGGATACGGCGCTTCTCACATCAGAGGATGGTCAAAGTGAAGAGAAAATGCTGCTGATCGCATTGCTGGAATTTCTTGGAACGTATTCCCGCTTTGCGGCTGATAAATTGAATTCAGCGGCAATTATGTTGCACTTTGAGCAAACTGCGCACCGTGTTTTACTGGAAAAAATTGCTCAGGATATATATGTAAAAGATGCGGATTGGGATATTGACGCTGAATTTACCGGAACAATGATGCGGTTGCGAGAAATCCAGCGCAAGTCAAGGATGGCTGAATTACACAGCAAACCACTTGCATCACTTACTTCGGAAGAAAAAAAGGAGCTGCGTCAATTGATGCTCTCCTGAGCTTTGAATTGCTTCCGGAACAAGCAAAAAATAGTAGAAAGCATATCAATATACATGTCACCATAATTGGTTAATAAGAGGTATTTTTGTTCGCATATTTAAAGTATTTCTAAAATTTGATATAATTGAAAGCTTTCGGTTCGTTTTATATTTGGTCTTAATAGGTGCTCTGTATGGCAAAAACAAAAGTGTCAGAATCGGCTCAGAAAAATACGATTACATCACAAAAAGCGACTGAAACAAAAAGTAAAAAAGCGCGTACTAAGGCTCATGATGATGGTATTAAAGCAGCTGTTGGTGGCGCTGGCGATATTGTTGTGTCTGTTGCGTCAGAGATTCCGCCTGTTACTGTTAAAAAGCGAGCTGCTGTCAGGAAAAAAACTGTCGAAGAGATAAAACCAGGTAAGGATCCCGTTGTTTCAGGTGAACAGGATACAGTACCGCCTGAGGTAAAACTGAAAGAATCGAAATCTGCTGCTGATGCGCCTGAAAAAAATAAAGTGAGCAAAAAAGGTAAAAATCCGCAGCCAGAGAAGCAAACTCCTGAATCGAGTGGAAACTCCATATCTGTTTCATCCGGTGACGACGTTGAGTTGCGCAGAATGCGTTTGAAAAAATTAATTATGCAGGGTAAGGAGCGCGGTTATCTGACTTACGCTGAAATTAATGACCATCTGCCGGATGATATGCTGGATGCCGATCAGATCGAGAGCATTATTAGCATGATCAATGACATGGGCATTTCGGTACACGATGAAGCGCCGGATGCAGAAGCTTTGCTGATGTCAGATACGGCAACAGCGGTAGCTGATGAAGATGTAGCCGAAGAAACAGAAGCAGCACTTTCCAGTGTGGATTCAGAATTTGGACGCACAACAGACCCAGTGCGGATGTACATGCGTGAAATGGGTTCAGTAGAGCTGCTGACACGAGAAAGTGAAATAGAAATCGCCAAGCGTATTGAGGATGGCTTAAGGCACATGATTCAGGCAATTTCTTCCTGCCCGACGATCATAGAAAATATACTTGGACTGGCTGCTGATGTGGAAAGTGGCCAGTTGCGCGCCGATGAGCTTGTGGATGGCTTCCTGGACGACGATACGGAAGAAATCCTGGGTAAGGAAATGCCCGAAGAGCCATCGCTGGATCAGGACTTTGACTCGGATGAAACTGAAGAAGAGCAAATGGCTTCTGCCAATGCTGATATGCTGAAGATGAAAACCGAAGTGCTGGAACGTTTTGCAGCAATACGCCAAACCTATGATGACATGAAAAAAATCATGGATAAAAAGGATGGCGGACGTCAGGATAAAAAGTACAAGCTGTTGCAGGAAAAAATTTCTGCTGAGCTGATGGCAATGCGCTTTTCTGCCAAGATGGTTGAAAGATTATGCGATACACAGCGCGAAATCGTAAATGATATTCGTGGTTGCGAACGAAAAATTGCAGAATTGTGTGTGGTACGGGCAAAAATGCCACGCAATCACTTCATTAAGGTATTTCCGGGTAATGAAACAAACCTTGACTGGATTGGTTCAGAGGTGAATGCAGATAATTCTTACAGTCAATCTCTTGAACATTATCGCCCGGCCGTTATGGAGCAGCAGCAAAAGATGCTGACTCTTCAGGAGCAGGCTGGTATTCCAATCAAGGAGCTGAAAGAAATTAACCGTCGTATGACGACAGGTGAAGCTAAAGCGCGACGCGCAAAGCGGGAAATGACAGAAGCCAATTTACGACTGGTTATTTCAATTGCCAAGAAATACACGAATCGCGGATTACAGTTTCTTGATCTGATTCAGGAAGGCAACATCGGTCTGATGAAAGCGGTTGACAAATTCGAATACCGGCGCGGTTACAAGTTTTCAACATATGCAACATGGTGGATTCGACAGGCGATTACACGTTCCATTGCAGATCAGGCACGTACCATTCGTATTCCGGTGCACATGATAGAAACGATCAACAAAATGAATCGTATCTCCCGTCAAATTCTGCAGGAAACCGGGCAGGAGCCGGAGCCCGCTGTACTGGCAGAAAAAATGGAAATGTCTGAAGAAAAAATCAGAAAAATCCTCAAAATATCGAAAGAACCTATTTCAATGGAAACTCCTATTGGAGATGATGAAGATTCCCACTTGGGTGATTTTATTGAAGATGTCTCCACTATGGAGCCCGCAGATGCTGCAATCTATGCAGGATTGCGGACAGTTACAAAAGATGTCCTGGATTCTTTAACACCTCGGGAAGCCAAGGTATTACGTATGCGTTTTGGTATTGAAATGAATACGGATCATACGCTGGAGGAAGTGGGCAGGCAGTTTGATGTTACCCGTGAGCGCATTCGCCAGATTGAGGCGAAAGCACTGCGAAAACTGAGACACCCTGCGCGATCCGACCGATTACGCAGTTTCCTGGATAGTGGAAATTCCTGATACCATGCTGCAAATTACTTAAGCTAATCGGGGAACGATCAAATAACTACTTTAAGGGTCTGTAGCTCAGTTGGTTAGAGCAGGGGACTCATAATCCCTTGGTCGTAGGTTCAAGTCCTACCAGACCCACCATTTCCAAGAAGCCAGCCTCGCGCTGGCTTTTTTCTTTTATGCCACAGGCGCCAGTACTGGCGCGGGTTGTGGCCGTCTTGCGGTGTTCCGCTTGCCACCGGCGCGGGCGTTTCCTGCTGATTTTCACGCCCGGAGCCTCTCTTTTCTCCGTTTGATCGGTGCCTAGTGACAGGACGAAACCCAGTCTCCATGCGGGTTTTCGGGGCGTGGTTGTCCGTCAACGCCGCCGACCAGATGGCTTGCAAACCGATTCACCCATCGAATCTGCCGAAGAATTCCTGCTGATCGTCCCAGTCCCACAGCAGCTCATTCGTTTTCAACCAGCGGATGCTCAGTGTTTTGGGCTGGCGGCCGTTGAGGATGTCGCGCACCAACGCCGGGGAAAGCTGTGTGAGGCGCAGCAGCGCGTTCACCGTGGTCTGGTGCAAGCCCTCGCGCCGGGCAATGTCCGATCCGCTGTCGATCGGGCGTTGCCAGTGCCAGGCCCGCGACAGCGCCACCAGCATCGAGGCATCGTGCGCCGGTTGCTGATCGGGCAGCGTCGCCGCCGGAATTACCTTCTTGCGTCCACCGTGCCATTTGATCTTCACCGGGATCAGCGCGGTCATCTTTTTATCTGCCATCTGGACTGCTGCGCCGTTTTGCCGGACTTTCATAGCAGGGCCTCCTGCTGTTCCAGTTCTAGTGTTTAATTGCGTTAACAAGGTTAATTATTGTTTATACTAGGCATTATGCCTAGAAAAGCGATAGAAATCACTCTTACGGAAGAACAAAGGAACCATCTGGAGAAGATCGTGCGCA
>JACTML010000161.1 GCA_014584635.1 Nitrosomonas eutropha
CTGGGTACGATTGCATTACGTCTACCCCTACCCTCACGTGGACGAACTGATCCCGCTGATGGCAGACGGCAAACTCCTGCCTTATCTGGATATTCCTTTCCAACACGCCAGCGAACGTATTCTGAAGCTGATGAAACGCCCGGCCAACAGTGAAAATGTATTGGCACGCATTCAGCAATGGCGCAGCATTTGCCCGGATATCGCTCTGCGCAGCACCTTTATCGTTGGTTTTCCCGGAGAAACCGAAGCTGAATTTGAAGAACTGCTCGCTTTCCTAGAAGAAGCCCAGCTTGACCGCGTTGGCGCATTCGCCTATTCACCCGTTAAAGGCGCAGCTGCCAATGCGCTGCCTGATCATATCCCACCTGAAATCCAGCAGGAACGCCTGGAAAGACTGATGCAACTGCAGGAAACCATCAGCGAGCAGCGTCTGGCTGCCAAAAAAGGCCGGCGACTCAGAGTGCTGGTAGATACCGTGGATGAAGAAGGCGCCATTGCCAGGAGCTATGCCGACGCACCGGAAATTGACGGCGTGGTTTATATCAGCGATGCTTCAACCCTTCAACCAGGAGACTGGGCAGATGTGCGTGTTATCGATACTGATATCCACGATCTGTGGGCAGAAAAAATCTGAAACCGATCTTGGTCGATTCTATTTTTGCAAGTATTACTGGCACAAAGAAACTTACAAAGATCCGGAAAAATGTACAACGGTATATCCACTGTAAATACACTGCGCTGCTCCGCTTTACGAAAAGGCGCACGTAAAAAAGCCCTCCAGAATTTCTCCTGGAGGGATTCAGAGCAAGGGGAAAAAAATAAATAGTGTTACTGTTGCCTATACTACTTTTATACTCACGATACTTTACGTCTCATAAAGCCCAATCCCAGCAGACCTGAGAGCAAAAGCGCCAATGAAGCTGGCTCTGGTACCTCTCCAGCGGGATCACCACCACCATTATCAACACGTTTAAAGCTCAATAAGTCCTGAGCACCTGGAATCCATTTATCATTCACGGTTTCATAGATAGGCTTATTTTTATCATCTTTCCATTTTGTACAATTACCATTTTTGTCGGTTTTAGTACACTTTTGTTCATATCCAATTAATTTCTCTTTAGTAGTCCAGTATCCTTCATTAGTCCAAGCTGTAATTTCATAAGCGGTTGAAGCATAGCTTCCAAAATCAGTACCTGAGCTGTACATAGCATCTATGATAGCTTGTGCATCTGCTGAAAGAGATGGGTCATTGCTTACATTTTTAATGTAAAAATCATTACGAGTAACACTGTGAGCACCATCATTTCCGTCAAACAGGATATCCCAGAGTGCTACTTGAAAAGCTTGGTCAGTAGTTGATATTCCAAGGTTTCCAGCATAACTATCTACCAGCCAGCTCACTTTGCCAGCAGTTTCTGCTCCCCACAATGTTCCGAGATCTGATACAGCAGTATAGTTATATGACTTACCAAGTTGAAGTGTTTCAGACAACTCAATACAAAACGCTTTGAAGTTAAAGTCAGGATCAGTTGAACCCAAACTTTGATTAGTTATATTGTATGAGCCAATTTTAATGTTACTACCATTTTGGATTGCACTATTGTTATCATAAATTTTAGCAGTTACATTATTTGGATTCATAGCAGAACCAATCTGCAGCTGGTCAGCTTGTGCCACTCCGCTAACAAAAATCCCTGCAACTGTAGTTGCCAACAAAAGTTTATTAAATTTCATTTCTAAATACTCCTGTTTAATAATTAAATTTCTCTTAAAAGCAGTTCTATGTGCTGTATTTCCAGAAATAGAATCAACAAAAAGCTGCTTCGTATTTTTCTCTTCATGTGATAACTGATCCCCTTCAACTATCCATGCCTTTTATTAAGCATTAAATGTGCCAACAATTGAATATTATTAATAAACAACAAGATACAAAACAGCGAAGTTATTTGATTAGTGAAATGCAAAAAAATCCGACAGATTTCCAGTGCATTGAACTCGGTCTTTAGGTACAAATCACAGTAAAGCGCGCTGCTTGAACAGCGGACTTAACATAAGGAATTGCATTACCATGGCGGATATGAAACACAGGATCGAAAGCAGGCTGCAGTCATTGCAACCGCAGTTTCTGGAGGTAGTCAATGAGAGTTACCGTCACAATGTGCCAGTCGGATCGGAATCACATTTCAAAGTGACGATTGTTTCGGATACATTTGATGGCAAATCACCAGTGGCACGGCACAGGCTGGTCAATACAGCATTGACAGAAGAAGTTATTCATTCTATTCATGCGCTGGCATTACACACTTTTACTTTGGTGGAATGGCAGAAACGCCAAGAGACAACACGGGAATCCCCACCCTGCCTGAGTGGTTCGCCCGATGAAGTTCGCGCCGGTGCAAAAAAATTATCTTGATTCTTTCAAAAACTCTGGAGAACCCGTCATGCAGCAAAAGTCATTAAATTTTTTGTCGAGATTTCTGACATCAGCCGTTCTATTTGCGCTGGTATCGCTATTAAGCGGCTGCGGTTACGACGCACTGCAAACGACCGATCAGCAGGTTAAATCAAGTTGGGCAGAGGTACTCAATCAGTACCGGCACCGGGCGGAGCTGATTCCGGATCTGATTGGCACAGTGAAAAGTTATGCTGCGCAGGAAGAGGAAACATTGCAAGGTTTAACCAGGGTGCACGCCAAAGCCGGCAACATTCAAGCTACGCCAGAGCTGGTCAACGATTCAGATGCTTTTATCAACTTCCAAAATGTGCAAAGTGAATTAAACAGTGCACTAACACGTTTACTGGAGGTAGCAGAAAATTATCCGGAGCTTACGTCAAGCACTCATTTCCAGGATTTACAGACACAGCTGCAGGAGGCAGAAGATCACATTGCAGTTGCCCGTAATCATTACATCCAAGCAGTACAGGACTATAACGTAATAGTGCGATCTTTTCCGAGCAGTCTGGCTGCAATGGTATTTGGATATCAGCTCAAGCTCAGCTTCATCACAGAAAATGAGAACAAGACCTCTTCGGAAAAAGCTGATTTTTAAACACCTGATAGCCTTTCAGTAAATCGATACAGCAAGCAAACACGGCGATTTCATAACAGGAAAGACTATACTATTGTCCTTATTCCCGGTGCTTCATTCATCTTAAGGCGGCTACTCTGGCTACTCGGCAAGAACTTTCTGATTTTTTGGGCGAAGTCGAGCTGCGTGCATACAAGCAGGCATTATTCGCAGTACAAGATGAGCATACTGCGCTGGATATCGTGCAGGATTCAATGATGAAGCTGACCGGCAAATATGCGCACAAAGTACCCGCCGAACTTCCTCTGCTTTTCCAGCGCATCCTGCAAAATACCATTCGTGATTATTACCGGCGCCAAAAATCCCGTTCACTCCGGATATCATTGTTTTCGATGTTCGCGCCCGCTTCGGACGAACAGAATGCTGAATACGATGATGCTCCCGAACCACTGTCGCAAATACACGATCCCGATTATAAAAACAACCCTGGTATTGCAGCAGAACAATCCGAGTTTATCGAGCTGATCAGTCAAGCACTGGAAACTTTGCCACCGCGTCAACGGGAAGCCTTTCTGTTGCGTTATTGGGAAGAGATGGATGTATCTGAAACAGCCAAAATCATGAATTGTTCGGAAGGAAGCGTAAAAACGCACTGTTCCCGCGCAACGCATGCACTTGCCGCCATATTGGCAGGCAAAGGAGTCAAACGATGAATGAAGAGGAAAAAACGGGAAAAGCTGTTGCACAATTGCTGAACCAGAGCCTGCATGACATTACTCCTGGTGTGCTGTATCAATTACAGGCTGCCCGCAGAGCTGCCCTGGAGAACTATCAACCAGCAGAAGATATATTATTACATACAGGCACCGGCGTATTAACGCACAACGGATTTCACTGGCTTGCCAACCATGCGGGAAAACTGGTTCTGGCAATCAGTTTTTTGCTTTTACCAGTCGCACATCACTTCTGGCAGCTAAATTACAAACTTGAGGATAAATCTGCTACTCCTCACACGCTGCTACATAACGATACGCCCACTGAATCATTCAACACTGGAGATCCCGTTGATTTCACGGAAGAGGATGACAATACTGCTGATACAGCTCCAGATGAAACAAATGCTGCAGCCATGGATGACAACGATGATTCAATAGATTCAACAGATGCAGCCAGTTCCTCCGATAGCACGAATAATAATACCAAGGAAACAAATAGCAGTATGGCTGCTGCTCCGGCCAGTACCTGTGTAACCCAGGATCCGGACTGGATGGATGAATCTGATGATGGTACAGATAGCAGCTGCCCGGAAACACAGTCCGATTCTGATAAAACAACTGAAGACCACCAAAACTCTGAAGAAACAGATGACTCTCGGAATGGAGAGCTTCCGGATACAGATGTTGAAGATAACAACACACCGGAAATAGAAAACAGCGGGGAAGCAGCTACCCAGGAACCCGACTGATACAATCCGGATTTGACTCGATTGTTTCTGGCCAGTCCCCGAAATAAAACCTGTTTCCACCCAAGCATAATTCTGCCCTAACCAATGCATGCCACTACCAGCGATTTTATCCGCCTTGCGCCCGCCAATTTTCCATCGGACTGGCACGAACAGATTGAACGCGTACTGACCAATCATGAACAGATTATTGCCTGGCTGGAAATTGATCTTGATCAGCAGCTGTATTTTTCATCCGGACTGATTGTACTTACCAACCGGAGAATTCTGGCCGGAAGCGTGAAGGATGAACACTGGAACACATGGCATTACCAGCAGGATATGAAGCTGACCTGCCAGGAACATGCCGGCATTTGCAGTATTGAACTATCTGATACAAACGCGCGGTTGGCACGCTGGCATTGTACGCTGGGCAAGCAGCAGACAATTGATCAGCTGACTGCCGGGTTCGCCCGGCTGATTAATACCATGGATGCCAGAACGACCCTGTCAGCAAAAAAGACAACCGGGCAAGCTGACAGTATCAAAAATACCTCTGGCAACGAAAATGAATCCGCGCATGTTCAGGATTCCGAAATACCCCCCGCTCCGCCTTCCACCTGGGTATTATTGCGCCTGTGGCGCTTTGCCAAACCCTACAAATGGCAATTACTTACCGGCTTCATGCTGATGCTGGGCAGCACAGCCGCCGCCCTGGTACCACCTTATCTGACCATGCCACTGATGGATAACGTGCTGATCCCCTATCAGAATGGCCATCCAATTGATACCGATCGGGTGATAGTTTATTTGTCCGGTTTGCTGGGAGCAGCCATAGTCGCCTGGATATTGGGCTGGTCGCGCACCTACACCCTGGCCAGGGTATCCGAGCGCATTGGTGCTGATTTACGCACAACCACCTACGAGCACCTGCTCAAACTGTCCCAAGCTTATTTTGGCGGCAAACGAACCGGTGATCTGATGGCGCGTATCGGTGCAGAGACGGATCGGATCAATCTTTTTCTTTCGCTTAATCTGCTCGATTTCGCCACGGACGTACTCATGATTGTTCTGACCGTCATCATCCTGGTTTCAATCAACCCGTGGCTCGCACTGGTTACACTGCTTCCTCTGCCAATCATTGCCTGGCTGATCCATCTGGTGCGTGATCGCCTGCGCGTAGGTTTCGAGAAAACCAATCGTGTCTGGGCCGAAGTCAATAACGTGTTGGCAGATACACTGCCCGGTATCCGCGTTGTCAAAGCATTCGCCCAGGAGACAAGAGAAATCGAGCGCTTCCGCATAGTCAATCAGCGCAACGTGGAAATCAATGATCGGGTTAACAAGGTCTGGGCACTGTTTACGCCTACAGTCACACTGCTGACGGAATGCGGTTTACTGGTTGTATGGATTTTCGGAATCTGGCAGGTATCGCAGGATCACACCACCGTTGGAGTGCTTACGGCTTTTCTGGCTTATATCAGCCGCTTCTATCTGCGACTGGATTCAATGAGCCGGATCGTC
>JACTML010000210.1 GCA_014584635.1 Nitrosomonas eutropha
ATGGATGATTTCAACAATGCAATTGAGCGGATCGTGGCAGGTCTGGAAAAACGTAACCGTCTGCTTAATCCGGTTGAAAGACGCACCGTTGCCTATCATGAACTTGGCCATACCATGGTGGCGTTAGCACTGCCGGGCTCGGATGAAGTGCACAAGGTTTCTATCATTCCGCGTGGTATCGGTGCGCTGGGGTACACCATTCAGCGTCCCACCGAGGATCGTTTCCTCATGACGCGCAAGGAATTAGAAAACAAGATGGCGGTATTGCTGGGTGGGCGCGCAGCGGAGAAGCTGATTTTCAGTGAAATTTCCACAGGTGCTTCTGATGATCTGGCGCGCGCTACCGATATCGCGCGTGCAATGGTACTGCGCTACGGCATGAGCGATGCTATTGGAAATGTGGTGTATGACCGAGAACAAATGGCTTATCTGCAAACCGGTTTCCCGGTACCGCAAAGCCGGGATTACAGCGAGGAAACTGCCAGCAAGATTGACCTGACGATACGGTCGTTGCTTGATCGGGCACTTGAGCGCGCCATTAAAATTCTGGACAAAAACCGGGCGCTGCTGGATCAAACAGCGCAGCAATTGCTGGAAACTGAAACATTGAATCAGCCGGAAATAGAAGAGCTGAAACGTAACATCCAGGCAGAGGAGGCGGATGTTTCAGCGGAGTAAAACCAGTCGGGGGATTGCATCAGTATTTATCCAGAGGATGGCATTCTGTCCAAATGTGTGTCCGATAGCTGTTGCCGTAGCGAGGTTGATTCCTAACGCAAGAAAACTGGCTTCTGCCGGCCATTGTTCCGCAGGATCGGTGCTTTTTCCCGGATAGATGAATCTGGAGTAACGGATAAGTTGTTTGTGCAACTGAATCGTTGCGGACTGATTTTCTGCAGGTGTTACCATTTGGCTGGCCGGATTGCAGGCAGTGATATAGGCTGCATTTCGGCATCCGCTTGTTTGCAGCAGGGTTGCAAGCGGAGCGGAATAATCGCCAGCACGCAGTGTAATTGAATGGTTTGGTTTAATCCGCGCCTGGTAGCGGGCCGCAAGATAAGCGTGGATCAGTTCTTGTGAAAGAACAGTTGGTTCTGTATTTGCATGCTGCATAACACTCTGATCCTGCTCTGGATGTTCAGATGAAAATGCAGCAACATTTTGATAATTTTTCACTGGTTGAATGTAAATGAAATTTATTGTTGCTATCCTGCTGTGGGGAGCTGCCAGTCTGGCTTGCGCAGCAAATCCGGCTTCCCCCCTCGAAATTCCTGATACGCTGGAGCAGCGCCTCAAGCCCTGCATCATTTGTCATGGTGATGAGGACAGAGCCGGGCGAGATGCCTATTATCCACGCATTGCGGGCAAGCCCGCCGGTTATCTGTTTAACCAGTTGCGTAATTTCCGGGATGGAAAACGTTATTACCAGGCAATGGCAATTTTGCTGGAAAATCTGTCTGATGACTATTTACTGGAAATAGCCCGTTATTTTTCTTCCCTGAAATATCCTTATCCTCAGCCGGTAGCCAATACGCTGTCCTCCGAAGAGACAAAATTGGCGGAAACGCTGATTCATTCAGGAGATCCCGAACGGGATATTCCTGCCTGCAGTGCTTGTCATGGCAAGGCTTTAACAGGGACAAAACCTTTTATCCCCAGTTTGCTGGGGTTGCCGCATGCTTATCTTGCTGCTCAGTTTGGCGGGTGGCGCAATGGAGGAATCATGCGCGGACAGACTCCGGATTGCATGTCGGAAATAGCAAAAAAAATGACCCAGGAGGAGGTAAACGCCCTGGCGGTATGGTTGCCTACTCAACCGGTAACCGGTGAATCTGCTGAAGCGGAAGAACTGGCTCCGGAACTTGTGCAGCGCTGCCATACGATCTTTGCCGGGGAGGATTTTATTCAATGAAACAGTTAACTATATTCAAACACATTGAAAAACGACAGCTTGCTGTTTTCGCAATCGGTCTGTTATTGCCGTTGTCTGCTGTCGGCCAGTCTTCGGACGGCGAACAGATCAAGCGCGGTGAATATCTGTCACGCGCCGCAAACTGCATGGGGTGTCATACGACCCGGGGAGGGGAGCCTTACGCCGGCGGACGTATACTAAAAACACCATTTGGTGAATTTGTAACGCCAAACATTACACCGGATGATGAAACCGGATTAGGTCGCTGGAGCAATGAAGATTTCTGGCAGGCACTTCATTCCGGAAAAGCGCGTGATGGCAGCTATCTTTACCCGGTTTTCCCGTACACTGAATACACTAAAATTACACGCGAAGATGCAGATGCCATGTTTGCCTATCTGCGCTCGCTCAAGGCAGTCGCACAGACCAATCCGCCGCATAAGATCAACTCACCTTACGATAACCAGTTTCTGCTGTTTTTGTGGCGGACGTGGTACTTCAAGGAAGGTGTGTATGAAGCGGATCATTCCAAAAGTGATGAATGGAATCGTGGCAACTATCTGGTACAGGGCCTTGGACATTGCAATGCCTGCCACACCCCGCGTAATGTATGGGGAGCACCGCAGGATAGCAAACTGGCTGGTGGTGAAATTATGGGCACCTACTGGTACGCACCTTCACTGATTTCCCCGCTGGAAGCAGGAGTGGGAGAATGGTCAACAGAGGAGATCGTCAAACTGCTTTCAGCCGGTATCAACAGTCATGCGGTCACTTCCGGCCCAATGGCGACAATTGTGCGACAAAGCCTGCAATATTTGTCCCCTGAAGATATGTACGCCATGGCGGTTTATCTGCAATCCATCGGTGAAAAACGCAATGGAGAGGATGTACCGAAGAAAATTCCGCCAATGCCGGAGCGAGTCAGCAAATATCTGGCGCTGGGAAAACCCGTTTATGAAAAACACTGCCAGAGTTGTCATGGCACATCAGGAGAGGGAGTGCCGGGCGTTTATCCATCACTGGCGGGTAACCGCACCGTTACGATGGCTTCGCCGCATAACACCATCCGCAGCGTGCTGTATGGTGGTTATCCTCCTGCCACAGCGGGCAATCCACGTCCTTACGGCATGCCGCCTTTCCAGCACATCATCCGTGATAACGAAATTGCCTGGGTGGTTTCTTATATTCGTAATACCTGGGGAAATTTCGGCAGTCTTGTGAGTCCGGAAGAGGTTGACAGCAGTCGGGGGAATGAGTTCTAAATCAACTCCGGTTGTCGGTACCGGTTTGGGAATAGACAGCCGGAATGATCCGGAAAAAGGTTAACTGGTTTTGGCGTCAGCGCTTTGGAAATCTCTGCAAAACGTTCGCGAGGTGGTCAATTCAAGGCAAAAATCGGCGACGCGGATAGTTTTGCAGAGGTTCCACAGGTCGTGGATTTTTATGGATCAATCGCTTGCAGATCGTAACGATAGCCTGCTCCGTAAACTGAATGAATGATTTCCTCCTCCGGGATCAGATCGGTGAGTTTTTTTCGCAGTTTCTTGATATGGCTGTCTATCGTTCTGTCTGAAACGATGCGCTGATCCGGATAGATGCGATCCATTAGCTGTTCGCGTGAAAAAATACGTCCGGGATGCTGATACAGTACGTTCAGCAGTTGAAATTCAACGACAGTTAACTCTATTTCATGATTGTTGTATTGCACGCTGAAACGCTGCGGGTCAAGTTTGAGAATTTGTTTGGCTGTATCGGTTTCTGCCGCGACGGGTTGTTGTCTGCGCAATACCGCTTTGACGCGTGCTACCATTTCCCGTGGGCTGAATGGTTTGCAAATATAATCATCAGCGCCCATTTCCAGCCCCAGCAGCCGGTCAATTTCCTCAATACGTGCGGTGATCATGATAATGGGCACCTGGCTGAAGCTGCGGATATCACGGCAGATTTCAAGTCCGTCTTTGCCGGGCACCATCAGGTCCAGCAGCACCAGATCTACCGGGTTCTCTTTTATCCAGGAAACGACGGTTGTTCCTTCGTTCAGGCAATGCGTCTGAAAACCGGCATGCTGCAGGTAATCCGCTTCCAGTTTGGCCAACTTGGGTTCATCTTCAACAATAAGAATATGTTTGACAGCTTGATTCATGTGGTAATCGGTAATTCAATCCGTATCAGCAAACCGCCTAATGGTGATGGAGAGGCGGCCAATATACCTGCATGCGCCTGGACGATATTGTGACAAATGGCCAATCCCAGGCCGGCTCCGCCCAGATGACGATTGCGCGAAGGATCAACACGATAAAAACGGTCAAACAGATGGGCGATGTCCTGTTCTGCGACACCGGGACTGCTGTCAGCCAGCGCAATAATCAGTTTGTTTTCCAGCCGTTGCACCGTGATTTCCAGTTGTCCTTGCGAATCAGTATGACGCAGGCTGTTCGCCAGCAGATTACGAAACAGCTGTGATAATCGATCAGGATCGGCGTTGATTGAAACGGGTTTAAACAGTTGATTGACCCATTTAACATCAATTGCCTTGCGTTTGAAATCAGCTGCAAAAGTTGCCAGATCGTCACGTAGTAATGGGACGGGGTTCAGCAGTTTTTTGTGGTAGCTCAAGGCACCCTGATCCGATAAAGCCAGCTGGTAAAGATCCTCGGTCAGGCGATTCAGGCGCATGACGTCACCGGATAAGGATTCAATAGTGTCACGGTTAAGAGGGTGCACGCCATCCAGTATCGCTTCCAGTTCGCCGCGTAAAATTGCCAGAGGGGTGCGCAGCTCATGTGAAATATCAGCCACCCAGCGTCTGCGACTTTGCTCAGCCTGATCAAGTGCTGCGGCCATATCATTGAAATTCAGCGCCAGTTGTCCGGTTTCGTCTCGTGTTGCGACAGGCAATCTGGTTTTGTAATCGCCGGTTGCCAGCCGTTTTGCTGCTGCGGCGATTTGTTTGAGCGGCCGCCCGAGGAGGTAGGCTAGGAACCAGGCAACCAGCGCGGATAACAGAATCATGACCGCCGCAATCCAGAAGAAAAAATTGGTTTGCTGTTCCATGAAGTAGATATCGCCAGCCTGGTTGATCGGACTGCCAGGCAACAGGCCAAGATAGCCTACAATCTGGTATTCGTGACGGATCGGGTACAAATCAAGCTGGGTGCGCAACTCTTCCTGACCAAACAGAATTGATTTGTCTGCATCCAGCAGCATGACGCGTAATCCGAAAGAGATCCATCTTTTTTCCGATTCTTCAGGCAGGGTGGGGGGCCACCGGTTTTCCGGTTCCTGCAGGGCACGCTGCATAATTCGTTTGGGGGGACGATGCTGGTGTGGATCAGTCTGCCATAGCAGCGCGATCCAGCCCTGCTTGTTTTTTGTCAGACTGTCCCAGCCATGGTGGCTGGCATAATATTCTTCCAGGACATTGCTGATTTTATCCAGCCGCTCCTGCTGTCTTTTTTCGACAAATTCGGTAAATCCACGCTCCAGTGACCAGCGGGTAAAAAAATGCATACCCATGACTACCAGAGAGGTAATTAACAAAAAGGTCAGAAATAATTTAACCCGGATTGACATAAGATTGCTGGCAGCAGGAGATAAAAGCCCGCTTATGTATTATTTTTTTGCTGCAAACTCCAGCACCTGTTTGTCACGACCGATTGCCGCGACAGCAATCGTTGTTCCGTTTTTCTGATAGCGGAGCATGCAGTCACGTGCAGTAATGTCGCCATCGACTTCAATGCTGTCCCATGTCTGGGCATGTCCTGCGTAGTTGATAGTCAGGTCATAATGCACGCTCCAGAAAAAAGGAATATCCTGAAATTTTTTGCGTGCCCCCAGCAGATTTTCGGCAACGATCTGTCCCTGCCGCTCTGCCACGACCCAATGCTCAATCCTCAGCGCCTGTCCGCTTGCTGTGTCATGCCAGCGGGCAACATCACCCGCAGCGTAAATTCCCGGCACATTGGTTTGCAAATATTCATCAACCAGAATGCCTTTATCAACGTGCAGACCGGCGGATTCTGCCAA
>JACTML010000125.1 GCA_014584635.1 Nitrosomonas eutropha
AGGATTAGCAAGCCGCAACAGAATCAGCGAGATACTAAAAGACGGCAAATTCTTTCCCAAGAGCTTGCTAATGAAACCAGGCTACTGGAAGATACCCGGAAAACAATTGATCTGACGCTTAGAAAAACAGAAAATTATTTACCTAACCATCCGTATTTCGTATCGAGTTATTTTGATGTTCTGCAGCTGCGTAACCAGGCGGCTTCACATGAACGCAATATAAAAGCGCTTAATACGGAACTTAATAACCTTTGACAATCCGCCCAAACTCTCGCTGAAGGCGCATTAGGGACGTTAAAACCGGATTCAAATACGCACACGCTTCGCTTTTTTACCCGGTGCTGGCGCCCTGCTCTACGGGATCAGTCTTATGGCTGCTTGCGTCACGCGGCTTACCTCCTTTGATCGAAACCTTGCAAAGATTTTCCCTTTCTTCCAGCAGGATCTTCCCTGCAGATTGGCAGTCTTCGCTATAATCTGTCCAGTGTTTTATTTTATATTTGTGGATAACGAACCAGACTGCTAATCAATGCCTGTACTTGAGTACACCCGCCTTATTTACGCCACCTGAAAGCAATCACCTGTCTTCCCGCAAATATAGCCACATCGCACACCTTAAACACAATAATATTTATTATCAGTAATTTACGGAATAAACACGCCCTGATAACAGGGTAACTATTGGATATATATGAATCACTCCGAATTTACGGATTTAGCAAAACGAATTACAAGAAAAAATATCAGTAAACCAGTTACATATCCAGACAAACGTTCAATACAACAGAGTAAATCAAGTACTCTGTTTACTACTTATACAACCGTACACAGCAGCGTAGGGATATCTATATGATCGACTGGGCCTATACACTGGCTGGCGCCTTTACTGGGTTTGTCATTGGATTGACCGGTGTTGGTGGTGGCGCTTTAATGACGCCTATTCTGCTGCTGTTTTTTGGAATAGCGCCAACAACGGCTGTTGCTACTGATTTATGGTTTGCCGCCATCACCAAAATAGCCGGCGCACGAATCCATCACACCAATGGCAACGTGGATTGGCAGGTGGTCAAGCGCCTGTGGGCAGGCAGTCTTCCAATGGCTTCGCTGACCGTGCTGCTGATAAGCATGGGAGCGCATATCGTAAAAATAGAATGGCTTACCAAGGGAATCGGCATAATAGTGCTCATAACAGCCGCCGGGTTACTCGTAGCACCCAAACTGATTGCTTTTTCCAAAAGAAAGCAAATTGGACAACCGGAACGATTTGAAACCATGCAAGCGGTGCTGACCGTTCTCGCAGGTGCCATCATCGGCGTTTGCGTTGCACTGACCTCGGTAGGAGCAGGTGTTCTGGGGAGTGTCATGTTACTTTACCTCTATCCGTTACGCATAACCCCGCATCGCCTGGTTGCCACGGAAATCGTGCACGCAATACCACTCGCAATTATTGCAGGCTTGGGTTATTTGTTTGCAGGTATGGTTGATGGAGCAATGCTTGTCAGTCTGCTGATTGGTTCAATACCGGCAGTCATTGCAGGAAGCAAGCTTGCCAGTAAAATCGCGGGACAATGGATTCGTTTCGCTTTGGCGGTTGTGCTCGCCGCAGCTGGATTAAAGGTGCTTTTGTGAAATGTGATTCAGCTGCTGTATTTCCTGAAAGCTTCCGGTCTTACCACTCAGGTGCCCCCGGAAGCTGATTCCTAACACAGAACTTAGCCACTGGATACCACTCGGATATCCGGCTCGATTGTTCTCAAAAGCTGCTCAATCCCGCGTAATGTTCCCGAAATTGAGCTGGGACAGGTTCCGCACGCCCCGTGGTAATGAATACGTAAAACATCCCCTTCCAGAGCCAACACATGAAGATCTCCCCCATCGTGTTGCAAATAGGGGCGCACTTCTTCTTCCAGTAAAATATTGATCCGCTCCAGTCGCCGCTGATCCTCTTCACTCAGATTCGCCAGTACCTCATTGGCTTCAGCGACCATTGCAGCTGACTGATCTGTCGCTGCCGGTGCAGCCCGAATTGGATCTGCCACTTCCCGTGCCAGATCCTGCCAGTCAGCATTACCATCCTGTGTAATTGTGATCCAGCGATCTACATAGAAAACATTGACAACATGATCAATATCAAATAATGCAGCGGCGAGCGGATCATCTGTCGCCTGCTCGGCGCTACTGTAGGATTTGGTTATCCCCCAGGTCAGGGGTTCCTTCAGAATAAACTTTAGTGCGTTAGGGTTCGGGGTTCCCTCAATTTCTGCGATCTTTGGCATGGCTGTATCAATGGTTATTTGCTACAAGCTTGTTTGAGTGATCATCGGCTTCGGTAGTAGCGTCACCCGTTGAATTCATGGCAGCATGCAGAGTGTGCCACGGCAAAATTGCACACTTTACCCTGGTCGGCAAATCGCGTATCCCTGCCAGTACCTTCAATCTTCCAAGATGATCCAAATCCTTGTCTTCCCTACTCATCAGCATCTCTCGAAATTCCTGAATCAGTGTTTCTGCTTCTTCACGGGATTTGCCCTTGACGGCGTTTGTCATCATGGAAGAGGAAGCCTTGCAAATTGCACAGGATTCACCTCGAAAGGCTATTTCCTCAATACGCCCATCCAGAATATTGACATCCAGATCAATGCGATCACCACATAAGGGATTATGCCCTGTTGCATGGTGAGTAGGGCCACTCAGAGAGCCGTAGTTACGCGGCTTGCGGTTATGATCAAGAATAACTTCCTGATAAATTGATTTGACGTTCATTATGCGAAAACCTTTTGTACGGATCGAATACCTGCCACCAGAGCATCGATCTCTTTTTTAGTATTGTAAAAAGAAAATGAAGCACGCGATGTCGCTGCCACATTGAAACGCTGCATGATCGGTTGCGCACAATGATGACCCGTGCGTACAGCAATACCTTCCTGATTCAGCAAAGTACCCACATCATGCGGATGTATCCCATCAATCACAAACGATATCACTGCAACCTTATGCGGACAGTCACCTATAATTTTTACACCCGGAATTATTCTGATCTGCTCGGACGCATAAAGCAGCAATTCATGCTCATAAGAAGCAATGGCACCAAGGCCAATTTGTTCCAGATAATCAATTGCCGCACCAAAACCTATGGCCGCTGCAATGGGGGGAGTCCCTGCCTCAAACTTGTATGGTATTTCGTTATACGTTGTTTTCTCAAAGGAAACCGAGGAGATCATATCGCCTCCTCCTTTGAATGGCTGCATGGATTCAAGCAGATCAGCCTTCCCGTATAGAATACCAACACCGGTAGGGCCACACATTTTATGCGCTGAAAATGTATAAAAATCACAATCGAGATCTTGTACATTTACCTTCAGATGAGGGGCGGCCTGGGCACCATCAATCAAAACCGGAACACCATGCTGATGCGCAATAGCAATCATGTGTTTGATCGGGCTAATGCTCCCCAGTGCATTGGAGACATGTGTCAACCCCACGAATCTGGTTTTGGAATTGAACAGTTTTTCATATTCCTCCACCAGAATCTCGCCCGCATCATTGATTGGAATTACCCGAATACGTGCACCTTTTTCTTCCGCCAGCATTTGCCAAGGTACGATATTGGAATGATGTTCAAGCTCGGACAGGATAATTTCATCGCCGTTTCGGATAAATTTGCGCCCGTATCCATGCATGACCAGATTGATACTGTCCGTTGTGCCGCTGGTAAATATCACTTCTCTGGCTTCACGCGCACCGATAAAATTCTGCAGTTTGCATCGTGCCGATTCATATTCCTGTGTTGCCAGATTGGATAAATAATGTACCGCACGATGAATATTTGCATGCTGGGTTTTCTGATAACGAACCAGACAGTCAATAACTGCTTGCGGCATCTGGCTCGAAGCAGCGTTATCAAGATAAACCAGTGGTTTGTCATCCACCTTGATATTCAGAATCGGGAAATCTGCGCGAAATCGCTCTATACCAGACGTTACCGTCTGTTGTGCAGATGGGGAAATTAGTGCGTCAGCAATTTTCATGGTTTAGCCAATTTGTGTTCTTGCGAGAATATATTCCTCAAGCCGTTGTCTGAGAGATGTCACTGCAATACGATTGATGATTTCACCTCCAAACGCATAAGTCAGCAGATTACGTGCTGTTTCTTCAGCAAATCCTCTGCTTTGCAAATAGAACAGAGATTCCTTATCCAGCTGCCCCACTGTGGCGCCATGCGAACATTTAACATCGTCAGCAAATATCTCAAGCTGCGGCTTGGTATCCATACGTGCTTTTTCCGACAGCAATAAATTATGATTCAGCTGCCTGGCATCGGTTTGCTGTGAATCAGGGCGAACCATAATTTCTCCACTGAAAACACCGTGCGCGCTTTCATCCATAATACATTTGTGCAGTTGCCTGCTTCTGCCGTGCGACCGGGTATGGTCAATAAACGTATGTGTATCCGCAAGCTGATGATCGGTTATCAGCGCCAGCCCGTCTATTTGACATTCAGCATCCTCGCCTGACAGTGTAATTCTCTGATCAAAACGTGAAATGCGCGCGCCCAGTGCAAGGTTAACCGAGGCATAGTGCGCTGACTTTGCAACCGATACAGAGTTATTGGCAATATGAAAAGCCTGTGAATTTTCGCGCTGTACACGAATATGATTCACATTGGCTGATTCCTCAACGTATATTTCCGTTACTGCATTTGTCAGAAATGCGCTTTCATGTGATGTTGCATATTCTTCGATGATTGTTGCTTTTGCACCTGGCTCAGCAATAAACAAACAGCGCGGATAAGTCGCCACTTCCTTTCCGGAAGTAATATATTGAACAAGAATGGGTAACGCCGGAGCTGTATGAGCAGGGATAACAACACACACACCTTCATGCATAAGCGCAGTATTCAATGCTACAAATACATTATTCTGAAAATCAGCAAGCTGACCAAGATGCTGCGCTGTTTTGGGAGTACACAACGCAGCAGTCACATCAGACAGATTACAAACAATAACGGCGTTATCGTTTATCTGACTGGATAACTCAGCGCAGTACTGACCATCGACAAATACCAGTCTATAGACAGGCTCATCAAGAAAAGTATTTTTCCGACAATCCGGATCCGGCAACGAGACCGCAGAAGCTCTGGAAAACAGCGTATTCCTGAGTGAAGAAATATCAGTAAAACGCCATTCTTCATCACGAATCGTGGGTAATCTGAGCGATTCAACACGATTTAATGCATTCTTCCGAAGTCGATCTGTATAAGAAACAGTGCGGGAAGGTGGCGCTTCCTTTTTCCAGGAATCAATTAACCTTTCAAGATAATCTTCCCAGATAACTGCATTCATGATTGCGCCCCGGCAGCTTCAGCATTTGTATGAATCCAGTCGTAGCCGTGTGTTTCCAAAGCCAGAGCAAGTTCTTTCCCGCTCGTTTTGATGATACGTCCGGCCTCCATTACATGGACATAATCCGGAACGATATAATCCAGCAAACGCTGATAATGCGTCACCAGAATCAGGGCATTATCTTTGTTGGATAACTGGTTAACTCCGTTCGCAACTATTTTGAGCGCATCAATATCCAATCCTGAATCTGTTTCATCCAGCAAGGCTAAACGAGGTTCAAGCAGAGCCATCTGCAATATTTCATTACGTTTTTTTTCACCTCCCGAGAATCCTTCATTGACACTGCGATCAAGGAAATCCGGATTCATCTTGAGGAGTTTCATTTTTTCACGCACAAAATCATCAAACTCAAGCGGATCCAGTTCTTCCTTGCCGCGCCGACCTTGAACAGTGTTATACGCCAGTCGCAGAAACTGATTATTGGCAACACCTGGTACTTCCACAGGATATTGAAAGGCAAGAAATATACCGGCACGCGCCCGCTCTTCCGGAGCCAATACAGA
>JACTML010000094.1 GCA_014584635.1 Nitrosomonas eutropha
ATTCCGCTCACCCACAACGATGCGATGTGGAATTCCAATTAATTCCTGATCAGCAAACATAACTCCAGGGCGCTCCTCGCGATCATCCAGCAGTACTTCAATACCTGCCGCACAACACGCCTGATAAAGTTTTTCCACTTCAGCCTGAACCTGCTGATTTTTGTGATAACCAACCGGAATAATAGATAGCTGAAAAGGAGCAATCGTCACTGGAAATATAATGCCGCGTTCATCGTAGTTTTGCTCAATAGCTGCAGCAACGATCCGTGAAACACCAATACCATAGCAACCCATTTCCAGAATTTGAGTCTGTCCGGACTCATCCAGATAGGTTGCTTTCATTTTTTCAGAATACTTGGTGCGCAGCTGAAAAATATGGCCGACTTCGATGCCCCGGCAAATTTCAAGTATGCCTTTTCCATCCGGTGAAGGATCACCCGACACCGCATTACGAATATCAAATACCTGAGCAGGTGATGGCACATCACGATCAAAATTAACCTGAGTCAGATGATAGCCTTCTTCATTTGCCCCGCAGACAAAATTGCTCATCTCCAGAACAGCCCGATCCGCAATAATTTCCGCCTTCACACCCACCGGACCGAGATATCCGGGAGGACACCCCATTTCAGCGATGATCCTGCTTTCATCGGCCAGTTCAAAATTACTGAGAAATGGAATTTTTCTGATCTTTGTTTCGTTAAGCTGATGATCCCCACGCAGCAAAAGCAGATAAAACCGACCTTCAGCCGTTACCGCCAGCGTTTTCAGTGTCTGCTCGACCGGAATCGCCAGAAATTCAGCGACATCTGCACAAGCCTTGCGATCCGGTGTCGCAACCTTTTTCATAACACCTGTTGGAGCCTTGCGTGGAATACCATGTGATACAGCTTCGGCAAGTTCAACATTGGCGGCATAATCAGAATCAGGACAAAATGCAATGGCGTCTTCACCTGAATCGGCCAGAACATGAAATTCATGCGATCCGCTCCCCCCTATTGCACCGGTATCAGCTGCAACCGCGCGGAACCTCAGTCCGATTCGGGTAAAAATCCTGCTGTATGTTTCATGCATCCGTTGATAGGTTCGTTCCAGGCTGGCCAGATCAGCATGAAAGGAATATGCATCCTTCATGATAAACTCACGGGCGCGCATTACACCAAAACGCGGCCGAATTTCGTCGCGGAACTTGGTTTGAATCTGGTAGAAGTTAATGGGCAGCTGGCGATAGCTTTTAATCTCACGACGGGCAATATCAACGATCACCTCTTCGTGCGTTGGTCCAAAGCAAAAATCATGCTGATTTCGATCCTTGATTTTCAGCATTTGCGGACCAAACACATCCCAGCGGCCTGATTCCTGCCAAAGTTCAGCCGGGTGGACAGCGGGCATCAAAAGCTCCAGTGCGCCACTATTGTTCATTTCCTCGCGGATGATATGTTCAATCTTGTGTAGAATTCTCAGACCAAGCGGCATCCAGGTATACAATCCGCTGCCCAGGCGTTTAATCAGCCCGGCCCGTAACATTAATCGATGACTGATCAGCTCGGCTTCAGTGGGAGCTTCTTTAAGCGTCGAAAGGAAGAATTGGGAAACACGCATGATGAGGTTCCATTTATCATAGTAGGTAATGGAACGATTTTACCTTGAAACCGTTTCAATCCAGCACGCTTTAACGGGAATTGATTGTGACATTGCAAGTCAAACGCAAAATGTTGCAGAAATTTTGACGGCATGGATCCTGTTAGGAATGACAATCATAAATTAAACTTCCAAGTATGGATAAACTATCAATAATTCACCGTAACCCAAGTTAAATTGACAGATAAATCGTATGATTGACCGTAACGGATATAGAGCAAATGTCGGCATTGTGCTCCTGAACTCAAAAAACCAGGTGTTCTGGGGGAAACGTGCTCGACAAAACTCATGGCAATTTCCTCAGGGCGGAATTAAATCAGGTGAAACCCCCACACAGGCAATGTACCGGGAACTGGCCGAAGAAACCGGTCTGCAGCCTGTTCATGTGGAGATTCTGGGCCGAACACGCGAATGGCTGCGCTACGATGTGCCTGCCTGCTGGACGCGACGCGACTGGCGCAAAAATTATCGCGGACAAAAACAGATCTGGTTTTTGCTGCGCATGCTAGGAAGAGACAGCGATGTATCCCTTAAAACCTGTGCACACCCTGAATTCGATGCCTGGCGCTGGAATCAGTACTGGGTTGAACTGGAATCCGTAGTTGAGTTCAAACGGCAGGTTTATCGTCTGGCACTAACAGAGCTATCACGATTACTGGACCACGGAGTTTGTCAGGGCGACGATCAGGCTTACAGAGAGCCTTTGGAGCCAATTAAAGAATTTGAAGAAAAACCTTCAGATATTCAACAGGGCTAATTCAGGGAATATTAAAATCAATTCCTGATTCGATGATGCAAGCAAGCTATCCTGCTTTTCATATCTGAAATCAGTTTTTCTGTCTGATGCTGCATTCAGGCAGAAAAATTCAAGGCGCAAACGGCAGCGTTACACCGGCTGTTACTATACTTTCAAATCTTATAAAGGAGAGAACAATGATCAAGCGTACATTAACTGTTTCGCTATTATCGTTAAGTCTGGGAGCAATATTCGGATCTACTGGCGCAACGGCGGCCAATGAACCCATTCAACCAATTAAAGCAGTTACCCCCGAGAATGCAGATGTGGCTGAATTGGGCAAAATGCTTTTTTTTGATCCCAGACTTTCCAAATCAGGGTTCATCTCCTGCAATTCCTGTCATAACCTGAGCATGGGAGGAACCGATAATATTAAAACTTCAATCGGTCACAAATGGCAACAAGGCCCGATTAATGCTCCTACTGTACTGAATTCAGGCATGAATCTGGCGCAATTCTGGGATGGCAGAGCAAAAGATTTAAAAGAACAGGCAGGCGGGCCAATCGCTAACCCCAAAGAAATGGGCTCTACCCATGAAATGGCGGAAAAGGTTATTGCTTCAATTCCACAATATCGCGAACATTTTAAAAAAGCTTTCGGATCCGACGAAGTAACCATTGATCGCATTACAACAGCAATTGCAGAATTTGAAGAAACACTGGTCACACCCGGATCACGGTTCGATAAATGGCTGGAGGGTGACAAGAACGCACTGAATAAAGACGAACTGGAAGGCTACAAGCTGTTCAAGAACAACGGATGTATTCAGTGCCATAACGGACCTGCAGTAGGCGGAACTTCTTATCAGAAGATGGGTGTTTTTAAACCCTATGAAACCAAAAATCCAGCTGCAGGGCGAGTAGATGTAACCAAAAACGAAGCAGATCGTAATCTGTTTAAAGTGCCAATCTTGCGCAATATCGAGCTCACCTATCCCTACTTCCATGATGGAGAGGCAGCAACACTTGAGCAGGCAGTAGAAACCATGGGAAGAATTCAACTCAACCGTGAGTTCAACAAGGATGAGATTTCCAAAATTGTTGCCTTCCTGAAAACCCTGACAGGCAATCAACCTGACTTCAAGATGCCAGTCCTGCCCCCTTCCAACAACAATACACCACGTCCTCAACCATTTGAGTGACATCAAAGAAAATAAATTACTCTATTTATTTTCATAATTTTATAAACAGCTCAACCATTCCCGCTTCAGGCAGAGGGATGGTTGAGTTTTACTATCTTGACTCGGAACTGTACAAATACGCTTTAATCCACTCAGAGTGAACCAACAGGCCATGGGTATTTTCAGTATCCTGAACCAATCACCTTCCGGTAAAAATCTGCAGCGCCTGTTTCAGCTCAGAGTTATCGCCATTATTTTCCAGATCATTGTTTTCTGGGCCGTCTATCGCCTTATCGAGCTCGAACTACCATGGCTGGCAATCATTTCAACTATTTGCATACTCGCTGTTTTAAATTTTTTTACCTGGATTCGTCTACGCTACCCTTGGCCAGTAACCTATCCGGAATTTTTTATCCAGTTATTGATTGATGTTGCCGGATTGACCGCCCTGCTGTATTTCAGTGGCGGATCAACCAACCCCTTCATTTCACTTTACCTGCTCCCGCTTACTATCGCAGCAACCGTACTGCCATGGCACTATACCTGGAGCATGGCAGTGATTACTATTTCCTGCTACACCTGTTTACTGTTCAAATATGTGCCCTTTCCACATGATCATCTCGATGATCACAGCCGGCATATGTTTGAATTTAATCTGCACGTCTCGGGAATGTGGTTAACATTTGTATTGAGCACCTTACTCATCACCTCCTTCGTCGTCAGAATGAATGCCTCCATTCGCGATCGCGACAAGGAACTGTCTAAATCGCGCGAGCGCGCATTACAAAACGAGCAGATCATTGCACTCGGGACACTTGCAGCTGGCGCAGCGCACGAGCTGAGTACGCCGTTATCAACCATGGCGATTATTTCAGGTGAACTGCAGCAGGAATTCATTGAAAACACTGAATTCCAGAATAATGTGCGCATCCTGCGTGACCAGATTTCTCATTGCAAACAAACACTGACTCATCTGTTGGCGGATGCAGGACAAACCAGAGTGGAAGAAGGTGACGGACAACCTGTTGATCTTTTTCTGCAACAGATAATTGATAAATGGCAATTGATTCGTCCATCTGTCAAATTCACCTACCAATGTAAAGGCATAAAACCGCCACCAACCATTATGAATACCCGCCTGCTCAGTCAATCTATTCTGAATTTGCTGAATAACGCAGCGGATGCCTCGGTCAAACAGGTGACCATCACCTGTCACTGGGACGAGAAACAATTACATCTGGAAATACTTGATGATGGAGCAGGATTGAATACCGAAGCAGCCGAACACGCAGGCGAGCCTTTTTTTACCAGCAAAGGGCCGGGACAGGGTTTCGGTATCGGACTATTCCTTGCCAATACCAATATCGAACGCTTTGGTGGAAATATTCGTCTGTTCAATCGGCCTGAAGGGGGGGCATGCACTTATGTCACTATTCCCGTTCTGTATAGAGTAACCAGCAAAGAGAGTACATTGTGAACGATTCCATGGATCGCCCAAACCTGTTAATCGTCGATGACGATGAAGTTTTTTGTGACGTACTGGCAAGAGCGATGACAAAACGCGGGTTTGATACTACCTGTACACACACAATTAAAACCGCAATCGAACAAGCCGAACTGCTTATGCCGGAATATGTCATCATTGATCTTAAGCTGAGTAACGAATCCGGCTTGTCGCTGGTTGAAAAAATAAAGGAACTGGATCCTGGTACACGTATCATCGTACTAACCGGGTACGCCAGTATCGCGACTGCGGTTGAAGCCATTAAACTGGGTGCAACCCATTACCTGGCAAAGCCGGTAGATGCAGATGACATCATGGCGGCGTTTGAACGTACCACAGGAAATATCGATACACCGATTAGTCCTCACCCCCTCTCCGTGGAACGGCTGGAGTGGGAATACATTCATCGTATTCTTGTGGAGAATGATAATAATATCTCTGCTACCGCCAAGGCACTCAACATGCACCGCAGAACTCTGCAGCGCAAACTTTCAAAAAAACCGGTACAACTTTAATTTTATTCAGTACGTGATCAGGAACAAGGGTATCGAGTAATCATTACAGATTCTCTGTGCATTAACGCCCCCTAATGCAATCTCAAAGACTTTACAAACAAGCCGACGAGATGTATAGAAAAAATTTCTACCAGACAGCGGCAACACAGTCTGATAGTCGTATTTCTAAATCAAAAATGCTTTAGATTTTATAGTCAAGAGATAAAGAATACAGGGTCTTTTTAAAGGGTTAGATGAAAGAGGTTTTCATGACACAACCATATTACAAGTATGATATTTCAGACAAGGTATGGTTACTATTTGGCCACCCCT
>JACTML010000180.1 GCA_014584635.1 Nitrosomonas eutropha
CTCTCGTTCAAATGAGGGTGATAAATCTAAACTGCGAGACTGGAATTTTGATAATAATTTTGTTGAAGGAGACTGAAATGAAACTCGCACTTACCGTTGCTACGTTGTTGATGGCTTCTACCATGTTGACTGGTTGTATTGATACCGACAAACCTGGTAACTATCCACCCAGCATGATGATGGAACGTGATTCTATGCCAGATAATGTAGATCAGAAAGCAGATCAAAAAACAGATCAGCAAACACAGCAAGCAAATACAAGATAAAAGGAAAAATATGATAGAAGAAATGTAGCCGCCCTTCGGGGCGGTTTTTTATTGGGTGGCTGTTTATCTTGATATGTGCATTAAATATTTGATTGTGTGAATGTCTGCAATTTTCTGCGTAATTTTCTGTCCTATGATCTCGCTAAAGATATCGGGATGGCGTTATGACAGCAATTCGTTTACCCGCAGTTGCCGGATTATTTTATCCCGCTGATGGACGGCAGCTCAGGGAAGAAATAAACCGTTTATTGGCCGCCGCTAAGTCGCATGATTTTAAGCCTAAGGCGTTGATTGTGCCGCATGCCGGCTATATTTATTCCGGCGCTGTCGCTGCAACGGCCTATGCCGGACTGAGTTCCATTGCTGACGTAATCAGGCGTGTGGTGCTGCTGGGGCCTGCTCACCGTGTGGCTGTGCACGGTATGGCACTGCCCGGGGCGGATGCTTTTGAAACGCCGTTAGGGCGCGTGGAAGTTGATCAGATGCTGATTGCTGCCATTGCCCATTTACCGCAGATTGTGATCAGTGCGGAAGCGCATGCTATGGAGCACGCACTGGAAGTGCAGCTGCTATTTTTGCAAAGCATGCTGGATGATTTTACTTTGTTACCGCTGGTGGTTGGAGCGACAACGGGTGAAGCGGTGGCACAAGTGCTGGAACAGGTATGGGGTGGAGAAGAAACGCTGATAGTTGTCAGTTCCGATCTTTCGCACTATTTGCCTTATGCCACTGCGCAGCGCATTGACCACGCAACAGTGCAGGCGATAATGCAAATGCATCAGCCGGTTACACATGAGCAGGCATGTGGCAGTGTGCCGATAAATGGTCTGATCATTGCCGCGCAGAAACATCGTTTGGTACCGCACTTGCTGGATTTGCGCAATTCCGGAGATACGGCCGGGTCGCGTGATCGGGTGGTGGGTTATACAGCGATTGTTTTTAGCGAAGAGAAGGGTAAGTGGCATGAATTCAATCAATCAGAATGAACAAGGTGAGCTGTTGCTGCGGATTGCACGCCAGGCAATAAGTCGAGCGCTGCGAGTATGGCATGAACCGCTAAAACTGGATGGTAATACGGATTGGTTGTATCAGCCGGGAGCGACTTTTGTCACGCTGATGCAATATGGTAAGTTACGCGGCTGTGTCGGCTCCCTGCAGGCGTGTAATCCGCTGATAGACGACGTGAGCAATAACGCGGTCTCGGCAGCTTTGCGCGATTCACGTTTTTCACCGTTAACAGCAGATGAGCTGGATACGGTTAATGTGGAAGTTTCCCTGCTTTCCCGGCTGGAGCCACTTAAGTTCATCAGCGAAGAGGATGCGTTGGCACAATTGCGTCCGAACGTTGATGGTGTGGTATTTGAATATGGAGCATACCGCAGTACTTTTTTACCCCAGGTGTGGGAAATTTTGCCGGAGCCAGCGTTGTTTCTGGCCAAATTGAAATCCAAAGCCGGTTTGCCGGAAGATTTCCAAGCTGAAGGAATTAAATTATCGCGCTATACCGTCAGCAAATGGCGGGAACAGAAGAGTCTCTGAAAAACGTCAACGAGGCAGTCAGTTCAAGGCAGAAGTCAGCAAAGAAGCGGAGTTTATACAGAATAAATGAGCATTCTGAGCCGACTTTTAACACAGAAATGGCAACACAGACAGTTTTGCAGAGGTTCCCTGAATAATGAGAAGGAGACAACCTATGGATGAACCAATTCGTGCAGCTGAACGATTTCCTGTCAAATATTGGCACTGGTTGAACGATGGACGCATTCAATGTGATTTGTGTCCGCGTGACTGCAAATTGCATGACGGACAGCGCGGTGCCTGTTTTGTGCGCGGGCGGGCGGGAGATACGATGGTGCTGACAACCTACGGGCGTTCCTCCGGTTTCTGTATCGATCCCGTTGAGAAAAAACCGCTCAACCAGTTTTATCCAGGCAGTCGCGTACTGTCGTTTGGCACCGCTGGCTGCAATCTTGCCTGTAAATTTTGTCAAAACTGGGATATTTCCAAATCGCGCAGTTTCGACAGCTTGCAGGATCAGGCCAGCCCGGAAGCCATTGCTTGTTATGCGGAAGCGCATCATTGCACAAGTGTCGCGTTTACCTACAACGATCCGGTTATTTTTGCCGAGTATGCAATGGATGTGGCCGATGCCTGTCATGCCAGAGGTATCCGGACGATAGCGGTTACGGCAGGCTATATTCACGCCGAGCCACGGCGTGATTTTTTCGCCGGAATGGATGCGGCCAATGTGGATTTAAAAGCATTTACCGAAGAATTTTACGTTAAACAAACCGGATCACACCTGCAACCGGTACTGGATACTCTGCGCTATATAAAGCATGAAACTGATGTCTGGCTGGAAATAACCACTTTGCTGATTCCGGGACTGAATGATTCCAGCGAAGAAATTGCCGCGATGAGTCACTGGATTGTGCGCGAGCTGGGCACGGATGTTCCGTTGCATTTCAGTGCTTTTCATCCGGATTATAAGTTGCAGGATGTCGCACCGACCTCTCTGGAAAGATTGATTGCTGCTCGTGAAATAGCGCTGAATGCCGGGTTGCATTATGTTTATACCGGCAACGTACATTACGCCGAAGGAGACACCACCTTTTGTCCGAACTGTAATGAAGCAGTGATCCGGCGTGACTGGTATGAAATTGAGCATTACCACCTGACCGCAGAAGGTCACTGTAAAAATTGCCATATGCCCGTTGCCGGGCGCTTCGAATCATTTGCCGGACAATTTGGCAGGCAGCGTATTCCGGTTAAAATGAGTACTGCATAATGATAAACGCCGCCTGTATTCCGGTGGAATATACATCATCAAATGTTTGTCCCCTCCGAGATGTGCCGTATATTGTCATTGTTTTGATGTGAACTGATCTGGTAAAAATGGAAACGGGTGTTCTGATTCGTTCATTGCTGGCAATATCGCTAGGTGCTTCGCTGGGTGCCATCTTGCGCTGGGGATTGGGAATGGCATTCAACGCGCTGTTCCCGACGATTCCGCCTGGTACATGGCTGGCCAATATGCTGGGTGGTTATCTGATCGGATTGGCGCTTGCCTATTTTGGTCAGCACGCGGGTTTGTCCCCTGAATGGCGGTTGTTCATTATTACAGGCTTTCTGGGCGGTTTGACGACCTTTTCGACGTTTTCAGCAGAAGTGACTGCTTTGATCCAGCAGGAGCGTCTGTTGTGGGCCGGTGTGGCAGTATCCGTGCATGTCGGTGGTTCGCTGCTGATGACGCTTTTGGGGTTGGCCACTTACGAAATCGGCAGACATCTTTGATACGAGGGAGATTCCATGCGTGGCTATCAGCTGACATTTTTCACTCAACAGGATAGAAAACACGGCCATCAGCTTCTAGGTGAATGGCTGGTTGAAGAAGCAGATAAACTTGGAATAGGAGGAGCAACCATGATCGCGGCGATGGAAGGTTTCGGGCGCGATCGCAAATTGCGTTCTGCGCGTTTTTTTGAGCTGGTCAATCAGCCGGTCGAGATAACTATGGCGGTGAGTGAGCCGGAGTGTAAACGTTTGCTGCAGCGATTGCGCGAAGAAGAGATTAATATATTTTGCATCAGGGCGCCGATTGAATTCGGAATGACAAACGATTTTACGGAAGATTGCTAATGGTTGCGCATGACTGGTTTTACTGGGCGCTGTTATCCGCTGTGTTTGCGGCATTAACCGCAATTTTTGTCAAAGTAGGGGTGCAGGATGTTGATGCGGATTTGGCAACCTTGATCCGGACTGCCATCATCATGGTTGTGCTGGCAGCGTTTGTAATTTCGACGGATAAATGGACCAATCCCTTTACACTGTCACCTAAAACATGGCTGTTTCTTGGCTTGTCCGGCCTGGCTACCGGTGCTTCCTGGGTGTGCTATTTTCGTGCTCTCAAGATCGGCGATGTTTCCAGGGTTGCACCGGTAGATAAATTCAGCCTGGTACTGGCAGCGGTATTTGCCGTTGTTTTTCTGCAAGAACGCCCTTCTTCACAGGAATGGCTGGGAATCACGATGATAGCGGGAGGGGTACTGCTTCTCGCACTTAAACGCTAAGTGCTTGTTCAGTATTTCATCACGTTACTGATATTTTCCGGAGATTTTTAATTTAACCTTTCATCCAGCAGTTCGATCCAGTGACGCACAGGTAGCGACGTACCCCCCTGCAGATGCGTCTGGCAGCCGATATTGGCTGTCACGATCAGTTCCGGATTTTCAATCGTTAAGGCAGTGATTTTATTGTTACGCAGCTGACGGGAAAGTTTAGGTTGCAGGATGGAATAGGTGCCAGCAGACCCACAACAGAGGTGCGGATCAGCGACTTTGGTCAGATGAAAGCCGGCTGCTTGCAGAATGGGCTCAATTTTCCCTGTCAATTTCATGCCGTGCTGCAGTGTGCAGGGCGCGTGAAAGGCTAGATGGCGTGGTGATGCTGGTTGAGCAGAGGTGGCTGCTGCTTGTAATAACGGAATCAACGTGGCTGTTTCGGCAGTAATCACTTCGCTGATGTCTCTGGTCAGACTGGCAATACGTGCGGCCTTCTCGGCATAAACCGGGTCATGTTGCAATAAATGTCCATAATCTTTGACTGTTACACCGCAACCGCTGGCCGTGACGATAATTGCCTCCACCGGATTTTCTGATCGCGTCACAAAAGGCCACCAGGCGTCGATATTGCGACGCATTGCGTTCAAGCCTTCTTCCTGTGCGTTGAGATGGTAAGCAAGCGCACCACAGCAGCCAGCGCGTTCAGCAGTGATAACGGTGATACCAAGTTTATCCAGCACGCGCGCGGTGGCGTGGTTGGTATTCGGCGTTAAACCAGGTTGAACGCAGCCTTGCAGAATCAACATTGAACGTGGGTGTGTTTGGGCTGAAGGATGCGATGAGGTAGTCGGTTGAGGTTGTATCGTTCTTTGCAGCTGAGCAGGTAATAACGGGCGTCCCAGACGGGCAATGCCCATGAAAGCGCTGAAAAGCGCACGATTGGGCAGCAGCTTGCGCAGCAGGTAGCGCTTGAAAGTAACATACGGCGTGCGGTGGATTTTCTGCTCAACCATTCCGCGTCCGATGTCGAGCAAATGTCCGTACTGCACGCCGGAAGGGCAGGTGGTTTCACAGGCGCGACAAGTCAGGCAGCGATCCAGATGCAGTTGTGTTGTTTCAGTCACTTCCTGACCTTCCAGCATCTGTTTGATCAGATAAATGCGTCCGCGCGGACTGTCCAGCTCATTTCCCAGTAATTGATAAGTGGGGCAGGTGGCAAGACAGAAGCCGCAATGCACGCAGTTGCGCAGAATGGCGTCAGCTTCCTGCCCCTCAGGTGTGTTTTTGATGAGATCGGTTAAATGAGTTTGCATGGCTAGAATTCAGGGTACAGTCGTTGCAGATTGAAAATACCGGCTGGATCAAACTGCTGCTTCAGGCGCTGGTGGATTCTCAGTAGAGCAGGGGAGAGCGGATGAAATACGGGAATCGCCGGGTTGTTCCCATAAAACAAGGTCGCATGCCCGCCGGCATTGGCAGCATGCTGGCGAATCATGGTTGCATCGGTATCTTTGTCGGTGAGCAGCCAGCGCAACGCCCCGCCCCATTCAAT
>JACTML010000026.1 GCA_014584635.1 Nitrosomonas eutropha
TGAAAAATATTTCATCGATTACTCAGGCCGACATACTACGATTTGACATAATGGATCCAACCCAGCCAAGTTTTGGCTGTCATGAACAAGCTTTAAGAAAAATCGGTTTTAAAACCGATCGATTTTTTTGCTGGGGAAATTGGTACCTACCTGTAAATAATCAAACATTCTCTATTTATTTACAAAGTCTTCCTTCGCGAGTAAGAAACACGTTGAGCCGACGTAAAAAGAAATTTCTAGCTGACGGTCGGGGAAAACTAGAGATTATTACTACTCACGACCAGCTCTCTACTGCAATTAATGCATGGAAAAAAATATACGATGCCAGTTGGAAAATACCGGAGCCCTATCCGGAATTCATCCCATCTTTAATTCGTCTTTGTGCTGCAAAGGGCTGGTTGAGACTGGGAATTGCATATTATGACGAAGAGCCAATAGCAGCTCAACTTTGGATAGTCAGTCACGACCGGGCAGCAATTTATAAATTGGCCTATGATGAGAGGTTTGCTAACTTGTCACCAGGTACTATCCTAACTGCATACCTGATGCAGCATGCAATCGACGTGGATAAAGTACACGAGATAGATTATCTCACCGGTGATGATGCCTACAAAAAAGACTGGATGAGTCATCGGCGCGAAAGATTCGGGCTGATAGCTTATAACCCAAAATCCTTTTGGGGCCTGGCGTGTATGGCAAAGCACATTGCAGGAAAAATCAGGAAAAAGATCTTGCAATCTGCGAAATAACCTCAGCACCTCAGTTACCTCCCCTTAAAACCACCAATGAGACAGTTGCTTCTGGATATCACCGAAATCGGTCCACCGTCACTGGATAACTTTATTCCCGATAAAAACGAAGAGTTGCTTTACGTGCTGAAAAATCTGGTTGCAGGCGGTCGGCAGGATCGTTTTTATTATTTATGGGGAAGTACCGGTTGTGGCAAAAGTCATTTGCTGCGTGCAGTGTCCGCTGCTCTCTCGGATCAGTATTTCACCACTCACTATATTAACTGCAACCAGGCAAATGAGTCTGATTTCAATTTCGATAGCAATTGTCTGCTGATCGATAATGTCGAACAGCTGAATAACGCAACACAGATAAAACTGTTTAATCTCTATAACCAAATCCGTGAAAATGGTACCGGAATATTTCTTGCCAGTGGTTCCAAGCCACCTGCGCAATTGAATCTACGTCAGGATTTAGCCACCCGTCTGGGCTGGGGATTGGTCTATCAGGTACATGAGTTGACAGATGAAAAAAAAATTGAAGTCATACAAAATTACGCTATCCGCTGCGGATTCGAACTCCCCCTAGAAATCTGCCATTATTTGCTAAAACACGAACAGCGGGATTTATCTTCCCTGATTGAACTGGTTAATGCACTGGATCAGCTTTCACTGGCTAAACAACGTCCGGTTACCCTCCCCTTGCTGCGTGAGCTGCTATAATCGGCACCAACTTCAAGCTCCTGTCGATCCCAAGAGATCATAATTGTTTCACCCATCTTTGAAACGGGCCCGTTATTTTTTCGAAATCTGTTCAAATTCTTACGGGAAGGTACATTACGGCATTAAAGCTGAACGCAACATGCTTGCACATACTCAAGCATGCTTCATTTTTTCGTTCAATTTTGCCTGATACCGCCCCTCAATTGAAACTTTGAACAGGTCAACAGGTCCTTATGCAGCTCAAACATTCTTTTTTACATCAAATCAATATCATGAAACTGGCATTATTTGATCTGGATAATACCCTCTTGGCTGGAGACAGCGATTTTCAATGGGCACAATTTCTGATGGAGCAAGGTGTTCTGGACCGGGAAGTCCATGAAGCGCGTAATGTTGAATTTTACGAGCAATACAAAGCAGGTACGCTGGATATCCACGAATTTTTGAATTTTCAGCTCAAACCTCTTTCTCGTCATCCTCGCAAGCAGCTTGACGAATGGCGCAGCAGTTTTCTTGAGCAAAAGATCATGCCACTGATTGCTCCCGGCGCACGTGAATTAATTGCCGGGCACCAGGCTGAAAAAGATTTATGCATTATCATTACCGCCACTAACAGCTTCGTAACCGCTCCCATAGCACATATGCTGGGGATTGATCATCTGATTGCCACTGAACCTGAACTAAAAAACGGTGAATTCACTGGTTGTATAACCGGCACTCCCTCTTTTCGCGAGGGAAAGATAGCCCGGCTGGAACAATGGCTGGATGCGCACAACCTTACCTGGCTTTCCTTCCTGCAAAGCTGGTTTTACAGTGATTCACTCAACGATTTGCCGCTTCTCAAAAAGGTCACCCATCCCGTGGCGGTCGATCCGGATGCTACACTTCACGAGTATGCACAAAAAAACGGATGGCGCATTATTAGCTTGCGTCAATAGCATTCCAATTAGACAATCTGCTATTTTTAACAGGGAGAAAATAAGATGAAACATATTTCCACACTATTTCTGCTGCCAGCAATTCTGAGTCTTTTCCTTTCATTTAACGTACATGCTGCTGATAGTTATCCTGAAAAAGCAGGAGAGAAACTGGCTACAGGTGTGGCCAATATCGTCACCGGTATTGGCGAAATTCCTAAAAACATGATGATCACCAGTCAGAAAAAGGGAACGATTTACGGTGTGACAGCAGGTTTCTTCGTGGGTATTGTTCAAACAGTCGGGCGGACAGTAAGCGGCGCCCTTGATGTTGCCACGTTTGTAATACCGACCACGTCTCTTGCTCAACCAACCTATATCTGGGATGACTTCAATCGGGAAACAACTTATTCAGCGTGGCGTATGCGTTGATAATATTCAGCCTGACGCTGATTTATCCTTGTCGAAACCCGTTTTTGCCAAAAAAGACATGAAGTCAGAGCAGAAAAAGTAACCGGTTTCGATATAATATCGGTTTTGTGAAGGATCGGCAGCATGCGACTCATACAAAAAGCACTCACCTTCGACGACGTACTATTAGTTCCTGCTCACTCAGAAGTCTTACCCAGAGACGTTGATCTGACCACCCAGTTAACCCGTTCTCTCCGGATCAGGATTCCGGTTGTTTCAGCCGCAATGGATACCGTTACTGAAGCCCGGCTTGCTATTGCCATCGCGCAAGAGGGTGGGATCGGCATCATTCACAAAAATATGCCAATCAGTACCCAGGCTGCGCAGGTTGCACAGGTCAAGCGCTTTGAAAGCGGCATTGTGACTGATCCAATCGTCGTTTCTCCGGATATGACCGTCAGCAGCGTTCTGGAACTGATCCGGCGACACAACATATCCGGTTTGCCCGTAGTAAAAGGCAGAAAGGTCGTAGGTATCGTCACCAATCGTGATCTGCGCTTTGAAACCAACCTTGATCAACCCATCAAAAACATCATGACTCCGAAGAAGCGTCTGGTTACTGTCAGGGAAGGTATTTCACAAGAAGAGGCACTGACTCTGCTGCATAAACACAGGCTTGAGAAGGCACTGATCGTTGATGAAAACTTCGAATTGCGCGGAATGATCACTGTCAAGGATATCACCAGGACAACCGAGCATCCCTACGCCAGCAAGGATGAACGCGAACGCTTATACGTAGGTGCTGCCATCGGAGTCGGTGAAGGCAGCGATGAACGCGCCACAGCTCTGGTAGAAGCCGGAGCAGATGTAATTGTCGTGGACACAGCACACGGGCATTCGCAGGGTGTGCTGGAACGCGTGTATTGGGTCAGAAAAAACTTCCCTGAAGTTCAGGTCATTGCCGGTAACGTCGCAACAGCTGCGGGCGCCAAGGCATTGGTAGATCACGGTGTCGATGCAGTCAAGGTCGGAATCGGTCCGGGTTCAATCTGTACCACCCGGGTTGTTGCCGGCGTCGGCGTTCCGCAAATTTCAGCAATTGATAACGTAGCCACTGCATTGCAAGGCACTGGAGTACCGGTTATTGCCGATGGCGGTATTCGTTATTCTGGTGATATCGCCAAGGCCATTGCTGCAGGCGCCAGCTCAGTCATGCTGGGCGGCTTGCTGGCCGGAACGGAAGAATCTCCAGGTGAAGTTGAACTGCTCAAGGGAAGAGCTTACAAAAGTTACCGCGGCATGGGTTCACTATCCGCCATGCAACAAGGATCAAGTGATCGTTATTTTCAGGAAACCGAACGCCATGAAGCAGACAAGCTGGTGCCGGAAGGCGTGGAAGGCCGTGTTCCCTACAAAGGTTCGCTCGCCAGCGTCATACATCAACTGACAGGAGGCGTCCGCTCCAGCATGGGCTATCTGGGATGTCACACCATCAGTGAAATGCATGAAAAAGCCGAATTTATTGAAATTACATCTGCCGGAATACGAGAATCCCACGTACATGACGTTCAGATCACCAAAGAAGCCCCTAACTACCACGTTGAGTAACCGCTTACCGACATGCATTCAGCAATTCTAATTCTTGACTTCGGATCACAGTACACTCGCCTGATCGCCCGGCGCATCCGGGAAATCAACGTTTACTGCGAACTCCATCCCTTTGACGTCAGCCCGCAGTTCATCCGGGAATTTTCTCCTGTTGGCATTATTCTCTCCGGCGGACCGGCATCCACCTTTGCTGATGATGCGCCACGTGTACCACAAATTGTATTTGAACTGGGTGTTCCCGTTCTCGGTATATGTTACGGCATGCAGGCCATGGCAGCGCAGCTTGGCGGAGAGGTGGAAGATGCCCAAACCCGGGAATTCGGTTACGCAGAGTTGCTGACTGAACCATGTGGATTATTTAAGGACATCAAGGATCGCATCAGTTCTGATGGCAGACCCGCTCTGGATGTATGGATGAGCCACGGTGATCGGGTCAACAAACTGCCACCCGGTTTTGTTGCTATTGCTTCCAATGCCGCCACTCCTTTCGCAGCGATTGCTGATGAAACACGCAAGTTTTATGGCGTTCAGTTCCACCCCGAAGTTACCCACACTCTCCAGGGCAAAGCTATTCTTGATCGCTTCGTTCACGATATTTGCGGTGCGGGTTACGACTGGAATATGCCGGATTACGTAGAAGAAGCCATTGGCAAGATACGCGCACGTGTCGGTAATGATAAAGTCATTCTGGGACTATCCGGAGGGGTAGATTCTTCAGTAGCTGCTGCGCTGATCCACCGGGCCATAGGCGATCAACTGGTATGCGTATTCGTTGACAATGGTCTGCTCCGCCATAATGAAGCCAAGCAAACCATGGAAACCTTTAGTCGGAACCTTGCTGTCAATGTCATCTATGTTGATGCCGGCAGACAATTTCTTGAACAGTTGAAAGGAATTACCGACCCGGAACAAAAGCGCCGCACCATTGGTCGCGAATTCGTAGAGATTTTCCAGCAGGAAGCTGCAAAAATCGAGAATGTTCAATGGCTGGCACAAGGTACAATTTATCCTGATGTCATAGAATCTGCGGGCAGTCACACGAAGAAGTCAGGACTGATTAAATCTCATCATAACGTCGGTGGCCTACCGGAAACACTTCGTCTCAAACTGCTGGAACCGCTGCGTGAACTGTTCAAGGATGAAGTACGCGAGCTTGGTCTGGCACTGGGGCTTCCGCGTGATCTGGTATTCCGTCACCCATTTCCCGGCCCGGGACTGGGTGTCCGTATTCTGGGAGAAGTCAAATACGAATATACGGAATTATTGCGCCAGGCTGACGCTATTTTTATCGAAGAACTGAAAAACACCGGATGGTACGAAAAAACTTCCCAGGCATTTGCTGTTTTTCTGCCAATAAAGTCCGTTGGTGTTATGGGAGACAACCGCAGTTACGAATACGTAATCGCT
>JACTML010000200.1 GCA_014584635.1 Nitrosomonas eutropha
CACGGCGGCTTCAGGCGTGGCCAGTTATGCAGGGATTCCCCTGACCCACCGTGATCATGCACAATCCTGTGTCTTTGTGACGGGACATCTGAAAGACAATACCATGCAGCTTGACTGGCCGGCATTGGCACGGCCGAATCAGACCATCGTCGTCTATATGGGACTGCTGGGAGTCACCGAATTATGCCGACAGCTGATTGCGCATGGCCTGCAGACAATCACACCGGCTGCGATCGTTCAGCAGGGCACAACCCCCAACCAGCGCGTGCTGACAGGTACGTTGGAAACTTTACCGGCCATCATTCAGCAGAATCCACTGAAACCTCCCACACTGATCATCGTGGGAGGCGTCGTCAAGCTTCATCAGAAACTTGCCTGGTTCAATCCAACTCCGGAACCAGTGGACACATCTATCCGTCCGGGACACCCTTGATTCCAATTTGCACGCCGGTTGGATAACTGGGCGTTTAGCCGTTTCGAACGCGACAAATCACTTCTGCGACAATTTGTCGCATTTTCAGCAGGTCAATTTGTGAAGATAATCTGCATATCGCAATGTGTGCTGATTGTTCCAGATTCACTTTCTCAAAGGCCATTTCCATGCAGGAATCCTCTGCCGCCGATACGGGGACGGCGGTCATCGATGTGTTGTATCGCGAACATCACCGCTGGTTGCTTATGTGGCTCAGAAAAAAACTGGGTTGTCCGCAGAATGCCGCCGATCTCTCGCACGACACCTTCGTTCGATTGCTCTCGTTGCCGGAAATGCCTGTACTGCGGGAACCGCGTGCCTATCTGCTGGTAACGGCCAACCGGCTGATGATCAACCTCAACCGGAAGCATAAAGTCGAAGCGGAGACCATGCGCAGTGTGGCAACGCTGATTTCTGAACAGACCGATCAGGATGTTTCTCACGTTATCGCAGTACGTCAACTGCTCGAAGCGACCATATTGATGCTGATCGATGGCTTGGATGAACGCTCCCGCCAGGCTTTCCTGTTAGCGCGCGTCGATGGCATGACCTATGCAGAAATTGCTGAAACGATGCAGGTTTCGGTCAATCGAGTCAAACAACATCTCGTCAAAGCGCTCGCCTACTGTCATGTTCATCTGTATCAGCTCAAGGAAGATACATGCCTGAAGTGACCGATCACAATACTGTTTCCCTGAGTGAACAGGCAGCTGAATGGGTCGTGCGGTTGTCGGACAGCCAAATCAGCACCGAACAGCAGGCTGATTTCGAGGCTTGGCTGGCACAGGATGTTCGACATCGTGAGGCTTACGAACAGATTAACCGGCTCTGGCAAAGCGTCACACCCGAACAGCGTGAGAAGCGCCGGAAGCCAGTCGGTTTGCTGTCCGGCATCATCTTGTTACTGATTGGGTTTTATTGTCTGCCATTATCGACGTGGCTGGCAGACGAACAAACTGCAACGGGAGAAATCCGCCAGGTGACATTGCCTGATGGCAGCACCATCACGCTGGACAGCGATTCTGCAGCCGATGTTGTCTTCGATGTTCACGCGCGCCGCATCATCCTGCATCGCGGCCGCGTATTTGCGGCAGTGGTCCCGGATGCACCGGATCAGGATACACACCGGCCCTTCATCATCGAAAATCGTGATGGAACTGCGCAGGCGCTGGGTACCCGTTATATCGTAGAGCAAACCGGGCGCGACAGCCGGGTCAGCGTCGTGGAATCGAGTGTCAGTGTAACCAGTCGTGACCGGCCGGATCAGGCTGTTACTTTGCATAGTGGCCAAAGTGTACGTTTTGACCATGAGCGGATCCATGCTCAGGAACCGATATCACCGGCTGCAACGAGCTGGATACAAGGCCGACTGGTTTACCGGAACGCGCCACTCAGCCAGGTGATCGACGATCTGGCCCGCTATCGAACCGGTTTTCTGAGAATCAGTGAAGCCGCCGCACAGCTTCACTTTACCGGTGTGCTGCCAGCCGATGACCCCGATACCGCACTCAAGATTCTGCAGCATGCCCTGCCAATTGGTATCAATCACTATACCCGGGCACTGATCTGGATCGATGCACAAACCTGATCGCCGTCGCGCGATTATTCCCTTCCTGGAGGAGCAATTCCTCTCCTGCCTTGCTTCCACGCCCAGCTGCAGCAAGAATGCAGTTGTTGCGCGATTACTTCTCTCCCGGAGGAGCAACTCCTCCTCTACCCCCCACCCGTCTGGCTGCAACAACAGCGCAGCCGGACGGGTATTTTCCGGGAATCGCCACACTGCTGCGTAACGCCTGATTGGCAGCACTATATTTAAGAATCATCCAGTCAAAACTACCCGATTTTCCGGCTCGCGTGTCATGGATAACAGAAGCACATTTTTTTGACCGGACACAGGGAGTTTTCATGATTCTAAAAAGGGTTTCATTACATCACGGTTTTCTGTGGGGATTAGTACTGGCTGCGAGCCTGCTTGTATCAACCAATGTCGCTGCGCAGTCTGCCCTCGCCCAGCAGACGATCGCAATTGACATTGCCGCACAACCGCTCGAACAGGCGATCACGCAACTTGCTACTCAGGCAGATTTGCTTATCGGGGTCGATGCCAGCCTGGTTGCAGGTAAGCAAGCACCTGCACTTAACGGATACTTCACACCCATGCAGGCAATCGGGCAATTGCTCAGGGGCAGCGGACTCATCGTGGTCGAGAATGCACCGGGACGTTACACACTGGAAGCTGCACCCGCAAATCTGCAGACGAGAAATGATGCGGAGGCGGTAACTTTGCCGGAAATCAAAGTAAGTGGCGAGATGGAGCCTGATTCACCGGACAACAGAAGCTATAGCCGCTCCAGTGCTTTCTCGGCAACCAAAACCGATACATCGATCATGGAAACACCGGTATCGATTCAGACTGTACCAAGGGCGGTGATCGATGATCAGAAATCGGTCACGATCAAAGACATCCTGGAGAATGTCAGTGGTGTCCGTGTGGCTCACACATTAGGTAACGATACCGGTTTTAATGTCCGTGGCTTCCGTAACGGTAGGAATTATCGCAACGGCTTACTGGCCAATGGCGGCAATGCCAATTTCCCGACCATGTTCGATACCGCTAATCTACAATCCGTTGAAGTGCTAAAAGGACCTGCCTCAATTCTTTTCGGACGCGGTGAACCAGGCGGATTGGTTCATTTCACGACCAAGCGGCCTCAAGCAACGCCGTATTATTTATTAGAACAACAATTCGGCTCCTATGGTTTCTACCGCACCCAGTGGGATGCTACTGGCCCTGTCACTGAAAATGGTACGTTGCTTTACCGCTTCAATGGATCCTATCTGAATAGCGAATCCTTCCGGGATACAATTTTCAGAGACCGTGTCATGGCGAGCGGCAGTATGACCTGGCGCCCAACCCGGACAACGGAATTGACTGTCGAAGTTGAAGGAATTCATCAAAAAGATCAAGTCGATACCGGTATTCCTGCTATCGGTACGCGCCCAGCGCCACTACCAGTGAAGCGGACTTTTGGTGATCGCAACGATCCAATCGATACCAATGAAAAAATACATGTTGGCACTGAACTAACACACCATTTGAATCCAAACTGGCGCATCCACAATCGTTTTTTGATGACCCACTATGATCAGAATCAAACCTATTTCGATCCCATTGGTACAGTATTACGCAATGATCGTTTTCTGGATCGTAATATTTTTCGTCAAAAACATCATTCTGAAATCTACACCACTAATCTGGATTTGAATGGCCACTTCGAACTGGGATTAACCCGCCATGATGTTTTAGTCGGATTTGATTATTTGCAATCACAAACTAATTATTTTACTGCGGGAGAATATACTAATCCCAATCCTGCCCTGACTTTGGATATTTTCAATCCTGCTTCGACAGCCACTGATCCGGCACTTATTAGTCAAACACTTCAAATCAGAAACAGATACAGCACTTTCAAGGACGAATGGTTCGGTGTGTATTTTCAAGACAAGATCACGCTGTGGGACAGACTGCATATACTCGGTGGTGGACGCTATGATTGGGTATCCACGGGTCGTGGAAATAGCTTGGATTCATTTTCTGAAGCCAAACAAAATATTCCATTGCGCAAAGACAGCAATTTCAATCCCCGCATCGGTTTGCTTTATCAATTGTTGCCGCAGATCAGCCTGTTTGGCAACTGGACGACTTCTTTCGGTACGAATAATGGCATATCAGCAACCGGCGCCAGTTTCAAGCCAGAGACAAGTGAACAGTTTGAAATTGGTATCAAAAGTGCCTTGTTTCAAGAGAAACTGATCGCAACTCTGACGTTTTATCATCTGACTAAAGATAACCTCCTGACACCTGACTTGAGCACGCCTGATCCGCTCGACAGCATTGCTGTCGGCAAACAACGCAGCCGGGGGATTGAGCTGGATATCTCCGGACAGCTTACTCAGGAACTGAGCCTGATAGGGAGTTATGCCTATACCGAAGCGAAAGTCGTACGGGATAATTCGGGCTTGCAGAACAATCGTCTACCACAGGCCCCCAGACATGCCGGCAGTGCTTGGTTGCGCTATGAAGCTAAAAGAATTCCCCAGCTTCACGGCCTGAGTTTTGGAATCGGTATCTTCGCGATCGGAAAGCGAGATGGGGATATTCAGAATACCCTCCAATTACCGGGTTATGCCCGCCTGGATGCGTTTGCTGCCTACCAGATGAAGTTGCGAGACGCGCGTCTGATCGCACAAATCAACGCACGAAATATTCTTGATAAGAGGTATTACGAATCAACCAATCCTCTTAATGTCGGTCCGAGGCTCGGTATCTATCCTGGCGCTCCGCTGACCATTCTAGGCTCATTGCGCCTCGAATATTAAGATCACAGGGTAAGTGGGAAGAGCCTGCAGATCTTGGGGTACACGAATGGGAATTAATTTCAATACGTCAACTGCTCCAACATGATATCCATGCAGCTGGCCATTTCTTCCTGAGCCGTTACATCGCAGCGCATGACAGTGAGCTATGTGCGGACATCACTTTTATCTCCTTATGATCAAAAATCAGCTACCCAATTTTCTGGCTCGCCTGTCATGGTTAATAGAAACACATTTTCTGTTCAGTAACAGGAAATCCTATGACCATAGAAACTGAAGCCACTTAACTCTTCAATCATGTGGTCAGGCCGTGTCTCTGACATTTATTACAACCATATCCGGTTTCAGCCGGCTCGAACGTTTTAATAGAGAAAAGACCGATGAAGACTTCAATGATGCTTTTATTCCGTAACCCGATTTCAGGGTTGGGGAAGATGGTACCGACGCGCCCTTTCTGGGTCTGGCTGCACCGCTGGGCCGGGTTGTTCATGGCTGGTTTCCTAATTATTGTGGGGGCAACGGGCAGCCTGCTGGCGTTCTATCCTGAGCTGGAGCGCCTGATCAATCCTCATATTTATCCCAGACAAGTTCTGGAAAAGAAACTGGATATGGCCACGCTTGCGGAGCTGGCGGAGCAGCGGGTTCCTGCCGGTAGAGTGAATGGGGTGCTGATGGAAGCCAATCAGGAAGCTACCTTGATCCTCATGGATGCCCGTTCGGATAATGCCGATCCACCGAACAAACTTGGATTTGATCAGATGATCGTCGATCCGTACACTGGAGAGGAACTGGCGCGCCGCCAGTTTGGGGTGATTTCCGAAGGGATGATCAACTTCATGCCCTTCATTTACAAACTGCATTATGCGCTGGCGCTAGGCAAGTTCGGGTTATGGGTATTGGGGATTTGTGCTCTGATCTGGACGATCGATTGT
>JACTML010000002.1 GCA_014584635.1 Nitrosomonas eutropha
GATCAATATAAAATTTAATCTAAATCAGAGCATTACCTCACCTGGCTAATTTTTTAGAATTCTTCGAATAAATTCAAAAAGGAAATTTCCCCAGAGACACTATTTACCTATTAATACAATCCGATCTCTGGAGAACATTTTTAAGCAAAAGCCAATGCAGCCTGCCCAGTTATGCAAGAAAAATATCTTATTTTTCGTTGTTTTCCGCGTTCGCTGTTGCCGTCACTTCTGTTTCCGCACTAGCCGCCTTCATGCTGAGCCGTAATCGGCCCTTTTCATCGGCTTCCAGCACTTTAACACGAACAGTCTGGCCTTCCTTAAGATGATCGGCAACGCTCTCCACACGTTCGTTAGCGATCTGGGAAATATGGAGCAAGCCATCTTTTCCAGGCAAAATGCTGACTATAGCGCCGAAATCAAGTAATTTAAGTACTGTCCCCTCATAAATCTTGCCAACTTCAACATCAGCAGTAATATCCTCGATGCGTCTCTTCGCCTGTTCACCACCTTCGCTACTGATGCTGGCAATTGTCACAGAACCATCGTCAGAAATATCAATTGTCGTTCCGGTTTCTTCTGTAAGTGCGCGAATAACTGCCCCACCCTTGCCAATTACATCACGTATTTTTTCAGGATTAATCTTGAATTTTATGATGCGCGGCGCATGCGCAGACACACTGTCTCGTGCTATCGGAAGAGACTGTTTCATGATATCCAGAATATGAAGCCGCCCTTCTTTTGCCTGAAGCAAAGCTACCTGCATAATTTCTTTTGTAATTCCCTGGATTTTTATATCCATTTGCAATGCAGTAATACCTTGTTCAGTGCCTGCAACCTTGAAATCCATATCACCCAGATGGTCCTCATCACCCAGAATATCTGTCAGCACCGCAAATCGATTGCCTTCCTTGATCAACCCCATCGCAATGCCAGCAACATGAGCCTTCAACGGCGCACCCGCATCCATCAGTGAAAGACACCCACCACAAACAGAAGCCATTGAGCTCGAGCCGTTCGATTCTGTAACCTCAGAAACCACTCGCATTGAATAACCAAATTCTTCTACTGGTGGCAAAACGGCCAGCAGTGCACGTTTGGCCAGTCGGCCATGGCCAATTTCCCGGCGTTTGGGAGATCCCACTCTTCCAGTTTCCCCTGTAGCAAAGGGAGGCATATTGTAGTGCAGCATGAAACGTTCAGAGTAATCCCCCTGAAGCGCATCAATCTTCTGTTCATCCCGGGCTGTTCCCAGTGTAGTTACAACCAAAGCCTGTGTTTCGCCCCGTGTAAATAATGCCGAGCCATGAGTGCGTGGCAAGACACCATGACGAATGGTAATGGGTCGGACTGTACGCGTTCCGCGACCATCAATGCGGGATTCTCCGTCAAGAATACTGTTACGTACAATTTTGGCTTCAAGAGCAAAACCGATTTCCTTTACAGCCTGTTCACTGGGGCCTTCCTCTGTACCCACTTTCAGCTCAGTAAATACACGCTGCCAGATTTCACTGATTGCTTCTGTTCTGACAGATTTTTGCTTTAAGCGAAACGCATGGCGCAAATCTTCTTCGGCCAGTTGAGTGATTTTTTCAATCAATGCAAGATCTTTTTCTGCTGGCTGCCAGTCCCATGCAGTTACACCAGCTTCGTCGGCCAGTTCATTGATCATATTGATCACCAGCTGCATTTGATCATGGCCGTATGTCACTGCCCCGAGCATGGTATCCTCAGAAAGCTCATTCGCCTCTGATTCAACCATTAATACAGCCTTTTGAGTGCCTGCAACAACAAGGTTAAGTTGCGATTCGTTGAGCTGTGCCGTAGTAGGGTTGAGAATATACTCGTTATCAATATACCCGACACGCGCAGCTCCGATTGGACCGTCAAATGGAATGCCAGAGAGTATTAACGCGGCAGATGCGCCGATCATCGCGGGAATATCTGCATCAATTTCAGCTTCTGATGACAGCACCATAGCGACAACCTGAACCTCATTGTAGAAACCATCCGGAAAAAGAGGACGTATTGGCCGATCAATCAGTCGAGATGTAAGTATTTCTTTCTCTGATGGACGACCTTCACGTTTAAAGAAGCTTCCTGGAATACGTCCGGCAGAATAAAATTTCTCCTGGTAATCCACTGTGAGTGGAAAAAAGTCCTGCCCAGGTTTGGTTTTTTTATCTCCTACTGCTGTAACCAGCACAACTGTATCGCCCATGGAAACCATGACAGCACCATGCGCTTGTTTGGCAATTTCCCCGGTTTCAATGGTAAGTGTATGACGTCCGTAAGTTATGCTTTTTTTTATCGGTTTCAATTAATAATCCTTCTTTGATCAAATCATGCTCAAGGTTAGCGAATTGTGCTCACGTGCAGACTGATCCGGATTACTTGGCTTATAGTACGGAAACAAACCGGATTCATCCACAGTTTTACAATTATCAGCGATAGCCTGTGAAACGTAATATAACCCGCTATCGCGCTATTTTTATTTTCTTAAACCTAGACGTTCGATCAAGTTCTGATAACTATCGCTGTTTTTTGATTTCAGATAATCCAGCAATTTGCGTCGACGACTGACCATACGCAGCAGGCCGCGACGCGAATGATGATCTTTGACATGTTCCTTGAAATGACCAATCAGGCTATTTATTCGTGTTGTTAATATAGCAACTTGTACCTCTGGTGAACCTGTATCACCCGCCACCCTCTGGTAATCCTGTATAACCTGTTTTTTTTGATCGGCCGTTACTGCCATTTACTTTCTCCTGCCTGATAATTAATTCATATACTTAACCAACCGGTGATTTTACTCTTTAATAATTGGCTTGCCAAATCGAATCAAGGCATTGTAACCAGATATTTGTTTCAGGATTCACTGTTGCGGAGGGATTTGTCTGAATAACTCGATGGCCAGAAAGTAAAGATGTCTAGTCTGGCTACGGGATACTTCAATCTCTTCGGGGTGATGAATCAGATCCGAAGAGATTGAAAACAGCGATTAGCAATAAGTTTAACTTTACTCGAGCATAGTTGATTGAGATGCCAATCAGAAATAAAAGTAATGATCTACCAGTAACGCGGTAAACAACAATGCCAGATAAATTATAGAGTAGCGAAAAGCTTCTCTGGCGATCTGGTCAGTGTAATGCAAATATATTCTAATAGCATAATATAAAAATATTGCATCAAGAATTACTACACTAACAAGATAAATCAGACCGCTCATTTGAGTGAGGTAAGGCAAGATTGTTGCAATACAAAGAATAATTGTATAGAGCAGCACATGTAAGCGAGTAAATTCTTCGCCATGCGTCACAGGAAGCATTGGCATCCCAATTTTCGCATAGTCAGATTTACGATAAAGGGCTAACGCCCAGAAATGTGGAGGAGTCCATGCAAAAATAATAAGGAACAGTAACAAAGAATCCGCTGAAACATCTCCTGTAATTGCGGCCCACCCCAATACGGGTGGCATAGCACCTGATGCGCCGCCAATAACAATATTTTGCGGGGTTAACGGTTTGAGTATCACGGTATATATAATCGCGTAACCTACAAACGTGCCAAGCGTTAGCCACATGGTCAAAGGATTAATCCATTGATGGAGAATAAAGAGACCAAATCCACCAACAATTACTAAAAAGAAAAGTGTTTCAGGCACACTTACTTTCCCTTGAGGCAAAGGTCGTCCCTTTGTACGAGCCATAACGGCGTCAAGTTTATATTCAACCAGGCAGTTAAGTGCAGCTGCCGCACCTGCAACAAGTGCTATTCCAATTGTGCCGAGAATTAATTTATCCAGTGGTACCGCACCAGGAACCGATAAAAACATACCGATCACAGCGGTAAAAACAATTAGAGAAACTACTCGCGGCTTGGTTAGCCTGTAAAATTGCTGAATACGTGTAGTTGCCTGTTGCCAGACCAACGGATTTGCTGACATTACACACTCCTTATGGATTAACTCTTAATCTTGTAATTAAAGGTTTGCGGCATCGTAATCATTTCTCAATTGAGTGCGTACTCAAAACCAGTTTTATACGCCGTGAACTCAATTAATGTTCGGGATGCGAAAGCTTTAGTAATCTTTTCAGATCTCCAATCATTTTTTTGGGATCTGGGTGCGCAAAAACCAGTTTTGTCCCTTTATATTTATCAATAATTTCAGGAGCAGGCTTGATGTCGTCATCAATTAACCATATGCGCTGAACGTTGTCTTTGTCAACATTCTGAGCCAAACGAACCTGTCTGATTATGTAAAGCTTTTCCTGACAGTATCCATCGCATTTTCCTGAATCAATAATTAACAAATTCCACGTATCTTTTAATTGACGCTTACGAAAAATTGTATTGTCTTCAAGATTCGTTGCCGTTCCCTGCAATGGCTTAACTTCCAGTAATTCACCGTAATTTACGGTGTGACCAGGCCGGTAATTCCACCGGTGCAGAAAAGATGAAATTACAATTGGCGACAATATCACCAGAACTAATATGATAAATGTACGTCGACTACGTGTTACTTTTTCGTTTGACATTCAATACGATATAGAGGATAAAGGCCAGTGCTGCAAATGAAAACCACTGAAAAGCATAACCTGTATTTCTTGAAGACCCGGAATCAGGAGTTTCCCATTGCCTGATTAAGCCATCGTTCACCACGTCATTCTGTTGCAGCAGTAAGATAGGCTGAAAGTTAAGCTTAGTTATATTCTGGTAACTATCCAGATCAAAGTTTTGCCAAACATTACCTGTAAAATTATCATTCGACAATGAGAATGCTTTGACTGATGGCGATATTACGATTCCCACCAGATGAACCAATCCATTCGGCGTATCAATATCAGGCAAAATTGATCGATCATTCCCTCCGGCAACCCATCCCCGATTCACGACTATATAAATCGAACTGTTTGCCAGCCGTAATGGTGTAAGCACATGATAACCAGCGATTCCCTGATAAATTTTGTTGTCAAGAAATATACTTTTATTTGGATCAAAATATCCATCAACCTCAATGCGACGATATAAATAATCATCTAGCGCCACAAGTGATTCTGGAATCGTGACGGGAGGTTCCTGAGCATAATGCTCTAAAAGAGAAAAACGGTTATCCTTTTCTTCCGCCCTGGATAACTGCCAGAAACCCAACTTCAAAAAAAGCACAACCGCTAATACTACAGCTACTGTCGACCAAAGTGATGGCTTGAACTGTTGTAGAAAACCAGGCATGAAATAGCCTTGTACACAACCATTAAAAAATTTCCAAAGTTCGACCTCTTGAAACAGATAAGAAGTCGAACTTTTCTCAGTTATTATCGTAAACGTTACAGTAAGTAAACAAAAATAAACAATCCTAACCAGACAACGTCTACGAAGTGCCAATACCATGCCACTCCTTCAAACCCAAAATGATGCTCCGGTTTAAAGTGTCCATTCAGACATCTGAAAAAGATTGCAATCAACATTATTGTACCGACTGTTACATGAAATCCATGGAAACCAGTCAGCATAAAAAAAGTTGATCCATACGCACCACTGGTCAACTTGAGGTTTAATTCAGCATACGCATGTCCGTACTCATATATCTGAAAACCAAGAAACGTTAAGCCTAGTGCAATCGTTGCAAACAGCCACAATTTCAAGGCGCCACGATCATTCTTTTTTAGTGCCCAATGTGCAAGCGTAATAGTTACACCAGAGGTCAGCAGCAATGTCGTATTGATAGCTGGAATTCCCCATGCCCCCATAGGAGTAAATTTCTCATCAAACCCCGGTCCGGCGGTGGGCCATCCTCCAGCAAAGCCAGGCCAGAGCAATTCCTGTTCGGATCCAGCCAACCAAGGCACGGATAGGACGCGCATATAAAACAGCGCGCCAAAAAATGACGCAAAAAACATCACTTCAGAAAAAATAAACCATCCCATACTCCATCTAAATGATTTATCTTCCTTTGCTTTATATTTACCTGCCTCGCTTTCAAGAGCAACTTCCCGAAACCAGCCATAAATCAGGAAAGCAAGTATGACCAATCCGGTAATCAACAAACCATACCCAAGGGGTAGCTTGCTCATTGTAAACGCGGCCCCGAAGGCCATAAAAAGCAGGGCCGTTGATCCTATGATTGGCCACTTAGATGGAGACGGCACATAATAACCCGTTCCTTGACTCATATAATCTTCCTCCTTGTTATTAAACTTAAACCTGCTACAAGCTTGACTACCCACATTGCCAATTTCTTCGACACAAACAAACTTTTATCGATGCAGCTACCCTGCCGCCTTTCTATTTATTTTCCCGCTATCAATTGGCGTTGGCTTTGAAAAAAGTATACGAAATCGTTGCTGTATGAATATCATCAGGTATTTCCGGATCAATCAGAAATCTAACCGGTAGCTGCTTAACCTCTTTACCGTTTAACACTTGTTGCGAAAAACAAAAACATTCAACTTTTTTCAAATACCTTTCAAGACTTTTGGGACTGTAACTCGGGATAGCCTGTCCAGTTTGCGGCTCCTCGGATTCATTGCTAATTTCATACATAACTTCCGTAAGTTTGCCAGGATGTAAACGAATATGAGACTGCAGTGATTTAAACTTCCAAGGAAGTCCACGTACATTTGCATCCAACTGCAAATTAATCAGCCTCGTGTTATCCACTTCGATATTTTTAGATACTGCATCTGGACGCTCTAATTCGTATATACCAGTCACTTCGCAGAATTTCTTATATATAGGCACAAGTGCGTAACCAAAACCAAACATAACCACACTAAAAACAAGTAACTTTTTTAATATATCTATGTTATTGGTCTTGGTCACGTCTCGTTTTATTCCTATCTAAATATAAATGTTGCTACAAATATTGCTGTCACCAAGATAATCAAAATCAAGGCCGTACGTAATTTACCGCGCCCCAATTCTGTATCTTCATCTTCAGCCATCATCTACACCTGTTTATTTAACAACAGGCGGAGTTTCAAAGCTGTGATAAGGAGCTGGTGAAGGCAAATGAGTCCATTCCAGTGTGGTCGCCCCTTCCCATGTTTTATCTGCAGCTTTCTCTCCACCACGTACACACTTAATAACAATGTATACAAACAGCAATTGTGTCAACCCGAATCCAAATGCACCAATACTTGAAATCATATTGAAATCAGCAAACTGAAGTGCATAATCCGGAATTCTCCGAGGCATACCAGCCAGCCCAAGGAAATGTTGAACAAAGAATGCCATGTTAAAGAAAATCATTGACAACCAGAAGTGCCATTTGCCTAATGTTTCATCGTACATATGACCGGTCCATTTGGGTAACCAATAATATGCTCCTGAAAATAACGCAAACAAGGCACCGGAAACCAGCACATAGTGGAAATGCGCGATGACATAGTATGTATCCTGTACCTGCACATCAATTGGCACTACCGCACAAACAACACCACTAAATCCACCGATAACAAACAGTACGATAAATCCTATTGCAAACAGCATCGGCGTTTCAAATGTCATGGAACCGCGCCACATGGTTGCTGTCCAGTTAAAGACTTTAACGCCTGTCGGCACTCCGATCAGCATCGTTGCATACATAAAGAACAACTGTCCGGTTACGGGCATACCAGCGGTAAACATATGATGCGCCCAAACAAAACAGGACAGCAGAGCAATCGCGGCAATTGCATAAACCATTGATGTATAACCAAACAATGGTTTGCGTGAGAACGTTGCGATAACTTCTGAGATCACTCCAAATGCCGGTAATATCATGATATATACTTCCGGATGTCCGAAGAACCAGAAGATATGCTGGAACATCACAGGATCACCGCCACCGGCAGCATTAAAGAAACTCGTACCAAAATTGCGGTCTGTCAGCACCATTGTTACGGCACCTGCCAATACCGGCATTACCAGCACCAGCAAATATGCTGTAATTAACCATCCCCATACGAACATCGGCATTTTCATCAGCGTTAAGCCGGGAGCACGCATGTTCAGGATAGTTGTGATGATATTTATGGAACCCATGATTGAAGACATTCCAAAGACATGGACAGCAAACAACATCATGTCTGTTCCCATACCGCCTTGGGTAGATAACGGAGGATAGAACGTCCAACCACCAGCTGCAGCTCCGCCCGGTACAAAAAATGAAGTTATCAATAACAATGCTGCAATTGGTAACAGCCAGAAACTCCAGTTATTCAAACGAGCAAAAGCCATGTCTGGAGCACCGATCATTAATGGTATTTGCCAGTTCGCAAATCCCACCCATGCTGGCATAACAGCACCAAATACCATGATCAAACCATGTAACGTGGTAAATGAATTGAATACCTCAGGCTCAAGAATCTGAATACCAGGCATAAAAAGCTCAGCCCTGATACCCATGGCCAGAAAACCACCAACAAACAACATGGCCAGACTGAAACACAGATAAAGTGTCCCGATATCTTTATGGTTGGTGGTAGTTAACCAGCGCATTATACCGGTTGGATGATCATGTGCATGACCATGCACATCTTGTATTACCGCCATTATTTTCTCCTTTTTTCAACCTAATTGATCTATATCTTCACGAATACAAAGGTATCAGTTTTTACTCGCTTCATTTTCAACGAGCGCCGTATTCACAATTGCAGCAGCTGATGCAGTTTTTTGTTTCCCCGCAACCCATTGACTGTATTTCTCTTGCTCCATCACCTCTACAATGACTGGCATAAATCCATGTTCCTTACCACAAAGCTCTGCACACTGCCCACGGTAAATACCAGGTTTTTCCACCTTGAACCATGCATCGCGAATAAACCCGGGAATTGCATCCTGTTTTACACCAAGTGCAGGTACCCACCATGCATGAATAACATCATTAGCCGTCATGAGTATTCTGATTTTCTTTCCAGTCGGCACCACTACACGATTATCTACTTCCAACAAATAATCTTCTCCCTTGGGCGCCTGATTGCGAATTTGATCTTGAGGTGTAGAGAGTTGGCTGTAAAAACTGATCCCTTCTCCCTCTCCCTGAATATAATCGTAACCCCACATCCATTGATATCCGGTAGCCTTAATGGTGATATCTGCCTCACTCGTATCTTTCATGGCAATAACCGTTTTGGTTGCTGGCCATGAAATAGCGATCAGAATCAGGACTGGAATTATTGTCCAAATCACTTCAACAGCCATATTTTCATGAAAATTAGCCGCCTTATAACCAACTGATTTGCGGTGTTTAACTATGGAATAACCCATCACACCAAAAACACCTATGAATATCGCCAGGCAGATCCATAAAACCATCATATGCTGGTCATATATCTCTTGTGCAATCGGAGTTTGTGGTTCAGGCAAATTATATTTACTTGATATCGCCAGCCCGGAATAAGAACCAAGAACCACTAAACTTGATAGCGATGCCATCAACTTACCAACCTTCATATTTTATCCCCCACATTAATTACCAAACAATTTAACAGCCCGTCTGCGACTCTGCGATGTCTATTTGCCTTATACGTACATGTACGTATACATCACCAATTAACTGCTTTAAGTACATTTGCCTGCCTGCTCAGCAAATCGAAGTCGAAACCAGGTGACAGCTTTTTTGGGGCAATCTTAGCATTCAGGCACCGCTAGCACAAGAGAAGGAATCAGCATGATTTTTATGAAAAAATCACCATATTTATATCATGGTGATTCACATTTTTATCATCTTATCTCTGAATTCCTTCTGCCATCTCAGGATATTTATTGTTTTGTCATTTTTCATACCAATTTTATATGCACGAATACAAGAA
>JACTML010000083.1 GCA_014584635.1 Nitrosomonas eutropha
TCATGATATGGAACTGGGACGCGATGCTGATACCGGCGGACAAATTACTTACGTCGTTGAGCTGGCACGCGCGCTGGGACGCAATAACAACATCGCTCAGGTCGATTTGCTGACACGCCAGATCGAAGACGCAAAAGTTTCGCCCGACTATGCAATCCCCATCGAAGCACTTGGTCCCAATGCACGCATTGTTCGCCTACCATGCGGCCCGCGCAAATATCTGCGCAAAGAATTACTGTGGCCGCATCTGGATCAAATGGTGGATCGCTGTCTGCACTATCTGCGCCAACAGGAGCGATTACCCGATCTGATACATTCCCACTACGCGGATGCCGGCTATATCGGCCTGCACCTGTCCAATTTACTCGGGATTCCGCAAACCCATACCGGCCACTCACTTGGCCGCCCCAAACGCGAGCGCTTGCTTGCGGCCGGGCGCAAGGAACAAGCAATCGAACGGCAATTTAATCTGTCCCGGCGTATTGCTGCTGAAGAAGAAGTACTGGTTAACGCTTCGTTAATTGTTACCAGCACCTCGCAGGAGATTGATGATCAATATGGCATGTACGAAAACATCAATCCGCGCCACTGCCGGGTGATTCCACCGGGCACGGATACCTCACGTTTCTCTCCGCCCGGACGTAAATCTGTTGACCCAGCTATACAGGCAGGCATAGATCGCTTCTTAAGTACGCCCGGAAAGCCGATAATTCTCGCGATTTGCCGCCCGGACACACGCAAAAATCTTGACGGACTAATCGAAGCGTATGGCGCGGACCCATCCCTGCAAAATACCGCCAATCTGGTCATCATTGCTGGTACCCGCGATGATATTCGTACCATGGAAGCTTCGCAGCGTGAAGTCATGAATAATCTGCTGCTTGATATTGATCACTATGATTTATGGGGAAAGATTGCTATTCCCAAGCATTTCACAACAGACGATATTCCCGAAATTTACCGACTGGCTGTTCGCAGACATGGCATTTTTGTCAATTCAGCGCTGACTGAACCCTTCGGGCTTACCCTGATCGAGGCAGCCGCCAGTGGTTTGCCTGTTATCGCCCCGGAGGATGGCGGCCCGCGCGACATCATCGCCAACTGCCGTAACGGGTTACTCGTTAATACGCTGAGCCCCGCAGATATCACCAACGCATTAAAAGAAGCATTATCTGACAAAAAGCGCTGGCGCGACTGGTCCAAGAACGGGATTTCCAATGTCAGACGCCACTACACCTGGGATGCACATGTCACAAAATATATAAGAGAAATCAATAAATTATTATACAAAGAACGTAAACGGCTACGTCGTCAGTACGCAGCCACACTGCACCCGGACTGGCCTCCGGTTCCACTGACACGAAAAATAATCATCAGTGATATTGATAACACCCTGCTGGGTGACGAGCAGGGTTTAGCAGCGTTGCTGCAGTGGTTACGAATTCATGCCAATACTGTTTCATTTGGAATCGCCACCGGAAGATCAGTTGAAAGCGCCATCAGGATTCTTAAAAAATGGCGTGTACCCATGCCGGACATTCTGATTACGTCGGTTGGCAGTGAAATCAACTACTGGCCATCGCTGCGGCCGGATCAGGGCTGGAGCAATCACATTCGCCACAAATGGCGACGGGAAGCTCTGGCTGAAACACTGCAGACTGTTCCGGGATTAACGCTGCAACCTCCTGAAAATCAGCGCGAATTTAAACTGAGCTATATGGTTACGCCCGAGCAAATGCCTCCACTTGAACAACTGTACCAGCACCTGCACCAGCAAAATCTGCACGCCAAACTGATTTATTCACATGAAGCATTTCTGGATGTGTTACCGGAACGCGCATCCAAGGGCCTGGCGGTACGTTATCTGGCCTATAAATGGGGGCTGCCGCTACAAAATTTTCTGGTTGCCGGAGATTCCGGTAACGATGAGGAAATGCTGGTAGGCGATACGCTCGGCGTAGTGGTAGGCAACCACAGCCCGGAACTGGAGCCATTACGTGGGCTGGAACAAATGTACTTTGCAGACAATACTCACGCACGCGGCATTCTCGAAGGATTGGAGCACTACAATTTTGCCCGGTAAGGATTTTTATTATGGCCACCATCGATACACTGATCACCTGCACCCAACAACACAGGGATGCTGTCTACACACTGCTGCGCCGCTATTTTTCAACGAACCGTTCCCTGCTCCTGCAATCCGATCTGCGAGACGAGTTATTGCAAATGGAAAAAGATTGCGGACAGATCGCTCTACTCAATAAATTCGTATTTCGTTTGCAGGAAGGTGTTTTCAGCTCGCCCTGGGCCTACCTGGCACTACGCCCGGATATTGCCAAATGGGAATTCGTGCGTATTCACCAGGAACATCTGACCCCGGAAAAAATAACTGTCAATGAATTTCTCGGATTTAAGGAAACAATCATCAAAGGTGAAACAATCGAGCCCATTCTGGAAGTCGATTTCGGTCCGTTCAACCGGGGATTTCCAAAACTGAAAGAACCTCGCTCAATTGGTCAGGGGGTCATTTTCCTGAATCGTCAGCTTTCCAGTGACATGTTCACCCGTATTGAAACCGATAACACCGGGTTGCTGCACTTTTTGAGCGTTCACGCCATTGATGGACAGCAACTGATGTTCAGCAGCAATTCCTGCAACATCCATACCATGCGCAATCAGCTGCGACAGGCACTGGAAATGCTGGAAACAGTGGATGGCGCAACCCCGTGGAGTGCGCTGGCTCCAAAAATGAGCAGGCTCGGGTTTGCGCCTGGCTGGGGACACAACGCCGCGCGGATCACTGAGACCATGAATATGCTTATGGATATTCTGGAAGCACCCTCTCCTTCCGCGCTGGAAGCATTTCTGGCACGCATCCCCATGATCTCCCGTCTGCTGATCCTTTCTCCCCATGGTTATTTCGGCCAGGACAACGTACTTGGTCTGCCGGACACTGGCGGTCAGGTTGTCTACATCCTCGACCAGGTACGAGCGCTTGAGCAGGAAATGCGTGACCGTTTGCAGCTGCAGGGCGTTCAGGTTGAACCCAAAATACTGATCGTTACCCGCTTGATTCCCGATGCGGGAGATACCACCTGCAATCAGCGACTGGAAAAGGTCAGTGGCTGCACTCATACCTGGATTCTGCGTGTACCCTTTCGCAAGCAAAGTGGCGAAATCATTCCACACTGGATTTCGCGTTTTGAGATATGGCCGCATCTTGAAACTTTCGCTCTGGATGCGGAACGCGAAGCACTGGCAGAACTAGGCGGACGGCCTGATCTCATCATAGGGAACTACTCGGATGGCAACCTGGTTGCAACGCTGCTCAGCAGGAAACTGGGTGTCACCCAGTGCAACATCGCGCATGCTCTGGAAAAAACAAAATATCTGCACTCGGATATTTACTGGCAGGAAAACGAGGACAAGTACCATTTTTCCTGTCAGTACACAGCAGATTTACTGGCCATGAATGCGGCTGATTTCATCGTAACCAGTACTTATCAGGAGATTGCCGGAACACGGGAAGCAGAAGGTCAATACGAAAGTTACCGGGCTTTTTCTATGCCGGGTCTTTACCGGGTTATCAACGGAATCGATCTGTTTGATCCAAAATTCAATATTGTTTCTCCGGGGGCTGATGCTGAAGTGTATTTTCCCTACACTGATCAATCCAGACGCCTGCACAGCCTGATTCCGGAGATCGAATCCCTGCTTTTCGGCGATACGGAAAATCTCCCGGTTCGCGGCATTCTGCAAGATCCGGACAAACCCCTGATTTTTACCATGGCGCGTCTGGATCGCATTAAAAACATTACCGGACTGGTTGAAGCATATGGTGCCTCACGCCGTTTGCGTTCACTGGCCAACCTGATCATCGTTGGAGGAAAAACCGATCCACAACACTCATCCGATCACGAAGAACAGGAACAAATCCAGCGCATGCATCAGTTGATGGATGAATACCAGCTTGATACACAGGTTCGCTGGCTGGGCATGCGGCTTGACAAAAATCTGGCCGGAGAGCTTTATCGCTATATTGCTGACAAACGCGGCCTGTTTGTACAGCCGGCGCTGTTCGAAGCATTCGGCCTGACCATTATTGAAGCCATGGCATCCGGCCTGCCAACATTTGCCACCCGTTATGGCGGCCCACTGGAAATTATTCAGCACAACCGCTCCGGCTTCCACATCGACCCCAATCAGGGGACAGCCACCGCTGATCTGATTGCAGACTTCCTTGAAAAAAGCCAGAAAAACCCACTGGAATGGGAACGTCTCTCACAAGGTGCACTGGATCGTGTTGCCAGTCGCTACACATGGAAGCTCTATGCAGAACGCATGATGACGCTCTCGCGCATCTACAGTTTCTGGAAATTCGTCAGCGGGCTGGAACGCGAGGAAACCGACCGCTATCTCAACATGTTTTACCACCTGCAATTTCGGCCACTGGCAAATAAACTGGCGCATGAAATATAGGATTCAGAATCAGCAGACGATGTGAACTGTCCGGCTTAACCAGAACAGTAAAGGTATCGTAAATATCCTTCAGCCACGCGCCCGTACCGCTGACAAAGGCACCTGATTCAATTCTGCTGCAGCCTCACGCCAGATGGGATAATACCGATTCATCAATGCGACAAACCGCTTGTTATGTGACGGCTCGATCAGGTGAACCATCTCATGCACCACAACATATTCCAATAAATCCTTTGGTTTCTTTACCAGATCGCTATTCAGCCGGATATGGCGACGCCCTGTATTACAGCTTCCCCAGCGAGTTTTCATTTTCTGCAGGAAATAGGCAGACACACTCACATTCAACCGATCCCGCCATTTATCGATCAGACCGGGCACAACACCATGCAGCAAGGATTTATGCCAAGCGTGCATCACCGCTGCCCGTTTAAACAGATCACTACCGGGTCGTATTTGCAATATGATGATCTGGCGATCCAGCATCACACAAGGTTTGGCTGATTTTTCCACCACTCGCAACCTGTAATTCTCTCCCCACAAAGTATGATTTTCATATTCAATGAATTGACAGAATGCTTCCTCTGTCCGGGACTGTAATTTTTTCTGCTGTTTATGGATCCAGGAAAGTTTCGAAGCTGCAAAAGCATGTATTACTGCTGACTGAATACCGATCGGAGCAATCAGCGTTACCCGTCCATCCGGTGCAAGTACTTTCAGGTAAATATGTTTCACCCTCTTGCGCTGCACGAAAATCACAAGCGCTCCCAACCTGATTTGCGCGCCCATCAACCAACCTTATTCATTTTTAATTCTATGCGGCCCCGACTACTTATCGCTGCAAAAACCCGGCGATGATGTGGTCCGCATAAGGTCGTACAACCTCACGGATAAAGCGTGGAAAATCGACGTGGGCGCTGTCATCAGCACGATCAGAGATGATGCGCACTGCGGCAAATGGCTTGCCAAAATCACGGCATACTTGTGCCACAGCGGCGCCTTCCATTTCAACAGCAAGTGCTTCATAACCAGCTGTGGCAAGCACGGTGCGCAGCGCAGCAGATTCAGCCAGAGTGCTGACAAAACGATCGCCACTCACAACCAGACCCCGATGTACGCGCGTTGCACGGATACGTGTGATCTCGCTGCCTTGAGAAGCACAACCTGCTTTGGCATTTGCCAGATAAGCACTGGCGGATTCAAACAATGCAGCAGACAGTTCCGGATCACAGACAAATTGTGTACAGCC
>JACTML010000201.1 GCA_014584635.1 Nitrosomonas eutropha
TGTATTGCAAAGGATTGCTTGATATTGATTCCATTGACGATTGTTTGGGTATCCGGGGCAGCCATTGTTAAATCTCCAGGTAGCATGTTGCAGTCAAAAGAAGCAGATCAAAAGTAGACTGTTCGTTCTCTTTATGGCCGGATGATATACCGGGAATAATCGAATGACAAGGCCGAAAAGGTCGTGGGGAGAACTATAAGCTAAGCAGGAATATATAATCCGATAGCAAGCAGACGGTTTTTATTGGCTTGCAGATTTTGGGTTATGGTTTCTGGACAGACAGATCTGGCTATAGACGAGCGCGACTGTACGCACTGACAGTTGGCTGCGATGCAGATCACGCGTGGTGAAGCCTCCCAGCCCCACTGGTTCTTGAGCTCGTCGAAGGTGTTCTCCGCATCAGCCCGGTTGCGGTAGAGCTGGCCGAATGTTCGTTGCCCGGTTTGACCCCGACCTCCATTACCAGATGCAGCCTGACCATCAGGTTTGCCGTTGAATGTGAGCCCGAATACGCCAAGTAAGGCCGATGTGCCGTGGATTCTGGATATCGACACGAAGATCAAACCGCTCTACGGCAAGCAGGAAGGCGCGGTAGTATCGTATAACCCGAAGAAGCCAGGTCGACCTTCGCATAGTTACACACCTACCTGAGACCTGCCAGCATTTCGGCCGCACTGCATGTCTTCAACTGCGGTTTTAAGAATAATATAACAATGACGCCGATTTTTCTTGTTGCTTGGGGTGGTGCCATGGGCTCCGTCTTTCGTTATTTGCTATCCGGCTGGGTGCTTCACCATGCGGTGGGATGGAAGTTTCCTCCTGGTACTTTCGTGGTAAATATCGTCGGCTGCCTTGTCATTGGAATCCTGAGCAGGCTCGTTGTGAAGCATAATTACTTTTTTTCAGCGGATACTCGTCTGTTTCTTTTCACTGGTGGTATCGGGGATACCATGTTTTCTGTATTCGGACTGGAAACTTTTTATCTGTTGCGCAGGGATGAAGTGCTGGTAGCTGGCAGTTACATCATTTCCAGCATCATTGTTGGCCTGATTGCTTTGTGATTCGGATTCAGTGCTATCTCTACCTGGGGCTAAAGTGATACCGGATAAGGTGCTTTGGCTGAGGGATGGCAGTGTCAGGTGGCAGGAATGCCTCTCATTTGTTTTTTAAATAGTTAGTTGATCAATGATGACGGCACATAGAGGCTATGGACAAACCTGGTGGGGGGCGCAGTGGCTTAATTCGCTTTCACAAATCGATTGTGACAACCGTTTGCCACGCGGGCGAAGTTATGCCAATAAAGGGGCCGTCACAAAAATTGAGATTCAGCATGGAAAAATTCGTGCCAGGGTAAAGGGCTCCTATCCACAACCCTACAGTGTGCAGATCGAAGTGCCACCGATACCTCGGCAGCAGGCCAAAGCATTACTGGATGTGCTGGCGCACGATCCTGTCATTATCTCGAAGATGCTTAACCGAGAGCTTGATCCTGCCGTTCTGGCACAAGCGAACAAGCTCGGAATCGATATTTTCCCGACACGCTGGAGTGATTTTTCCATGCGTTGTTCCTGCCCGGACTGGGCGGTTCCCTGCAAGCACCTGGCAGCGGTGATTTATCTGATCAGTCGGGAAATCGACGGCAATCCCTTTATGGTGTTTTCGTTGAAGGGTATCGATCTGATTCAGGAACTCAGAGCTCGTCATATTTCGATTGAACATGAAGCGAAAGCGACGCTACCGATAGTGGATAGCTTGCTGGATCAGGCACATCGGCATACGACATCGATTCCGGATACCATCAACCCGGAGGAGGATTACAGCACACTCGATTATTCCATTTTGCCTGATCTTGCTGCTTCCCTGGTGAGCGTATTGCCGGCAAGCCCTGCTTTTTTTCAGTCAGGTGATTTTCGTACTGTCTATGAAAAGGTGATGAAACGGGTGGTCAAACAAGCCCGACTTGCGCTGAAATCCGCCACAGAAACGAATAATGTGATACCGGCCTCTGCAGATACACCGCACATCGTACTGGATCGCGCGTATCAACCTGCGCTTACCGGACTGGCGGGGTTGACACGCTGGTCGGATTGGGTGGCTGTTCTGCAACAGCTTACTGAAGCTGATTTACCGGATCTTCAGCCGGAAGTCGCAGCGTTGTACCATGTGCGCATGGCCAATCTGCATTTGCTGGCACAGGGCGCAGTCGTGCCGCAAATATTCGATGTGGATCGATCGGAAGTAGGTTTACGCTGGCTGCCAGCGATGCTGGATCAGACAGTGAGCGCCCTGATCGGCCGGTTGGCGGTATTGTTGCCATCAGGATTACTGGCATATTTCAATGGTGAGCAGGAAGCCGATCTTTTCGGCGAAGTGCAGGCCATCGCGTTATGCAGTCTGTTTCTGAATGAGTTTATCCGCTACTGGAGTGATGCCAGTAGTGAGAAACTGCATGGCAATAAATCGTTCGGTCTGTTTTTTGGCTGTGGCCGTGCTCGATTTGATGGGCCCGGTGAAGGGGAAACCGGTACCGGCATACAGCTGTGGCTGTCACGTTTTCATATTGGCCGGCAGGCTTATGTACCGGTATTGCAACTGGCGGAAGAGGGTGTCGGATTTTGTCTGTCGCTGGGTGTCGTGGCACGTGACCAGCCATTGCAGGAACCGGTACCATTTGCCCGTTTGCTTAAGGATGATGCATGGCAGGCACACCGCTACGGGGTGTTGCAAACGGTGTCCTTGCTGGCAGAATTTTTTCCGGCCTTCAACGACTATCTCAGTGCTGGCGCTGCTGCGTCGATAGCATTGAGTGCTGAGACCCTGCCCGCATTTCTGTTCGATACATTACCGGTTATCCGGTTGCTTGGGATACGCGCACTCCTGCCCAGGGCACTGGATTACATACTGCGGCCACGTTTGTCGATGAAGCTGTCAGGGAAAAATATCGGGAGTAGCGGTTATCTCAATGCGGAGGATATCCTCGGTTTTGACTGGATCGTGGCGATCGGCAATACCCACCTGACCAGAGCCGAGTTTGAGGAACTGGTTGAAGCAGCTCACGGTATCGTGCGTTTCAGAGGTGAATATGTGTATCTCGAGCCCGCTGATATTGAGCAATTGCGCCTGCAACTGGAGAAACCGCCGCCTACTACTTCAGCCGAGTTATTGCGCATCGCCCTGAGCGAGGAATATCTCGGTACACCAGTCTCGCTGGATGCAAAAGCACGTGACATTATCCGTGAGCTCACCGAAATCGGCAGTGTGCCGCTGCCTGATGCACTCAACGCTTCTCTGCGGCCTTATCAGGAACGCGGTTATGCCTGGCTGTATCGCAATATTCGTGCCGGGTTCGGCAGCGTCATCGCTGATGATATGGGACTGGGCAAGACACTTCAGGTGATCGTTACCCTGCTTAAACTCAAAGAAGAAGGGAGCCTGAACGAGGCAAAAGCACTGGTGATCGTACCGACCAGCCTGTTGACCAACTGGACGAAAGAGATCACACGGTTTGCACCCACATTGACCGTGGGCATTTTTCATGGGAAAGAACGCGCACTGGAAAAAGGACGTCCGGATGTGTTGCTAACGACCTACGGCATGGTACGTACCGATCTGCCCAAGCTCAAGAAGCAGACCTGGCGCATCGTCATCGTTGATGAGGCGCAGAACATCAAAAATTCTGCTGCTGCACAGACCAGGGCCGTTAAATCCATCCCTGCACCTGCCTTTGTCGCCTTGACGGGTACGCCTGTCGAAAACAGGCTGGCTGAATACTGGAGCATCATGGATTTTGCCAATCGTGGATTTCTGGGTAATCTCACGCGTTTCACCAGAGAGTTTGCGGTCCCGATACAACAACACCATGACCAGCAGGTCGTCCAGCGCTTTAAGCGTGTCACCAGCCCGTTTCTGCTGCGGCGGCTTAAATCGGACAAAAGTATCATCAGCGATTTGCCGGATAAAATTGAACAGAATCAATACTGTGAACTGACGAAAAAACAGGCCGCATTGTACGAGTCTGTCGTGCGTGAAGCTTTGCGAGTGATCGATGGCGAATCTGATACCTTCAAACGTCAAGGATTGGTACTGCAGATGATCATGGCCTTGAAACAGATTTGTAATCATCCTGTACAGTACCTTAAAACAGGAAAAATCGATGCCAGTTTGTCCGGTAAAGCGGAATTGTTTCTTGATCTGCTCGAACCTGTCTTTGCCGCCCATGAAAAAGTGCTGGTGTTTACGCAATTTCGTGAAGCCGGCGAGTTGCTGTCGGCATGGATCAGAATGCGGTTCGGACGTGAGCCACAATTTTTACATGGTGGCGTTACACGGAAAGCACGCGATATCATGGTGGAACGGTTTCAGAATGATCGTACTGAGCGGGTTTTTCTGCTATCGTTGAAAGCAGGCGGTACCGGCCTCAACCTGACAGCCGCTGCCAATGTGATCCACTTCGACCTCTGGTGGAATCCTGCAGTTGAAGCACAGGCGACAGATCGGGCCTATCGTATCGGTCAGCAACATAACGTCCAGGTACATCGTCTGATTACCCGTGCCACATTCGAGGAACGCATCAACGACATGATCCAGTCCAAACGTAATCTGGCAGATATGACTGTAGATATCGGGGAAAAATGGATCGGAAATCTGAGTGATGCAGAACTGAAAGATGTGTTTAGTCTGGGGTAAGCAAAAAAAATCTGGAAAAAAATTAATCTTCCAGGTTGGTGACACTTTGGGGCAGGCAAGAATCGGGCGGGCATGACGCTCAACCGTAAAAGTGCCAGGGGTGTAATCCAGCTTTTCGCTGATTTCATTACGCACAAACGTTAACCGGCAGCCACAGGGGCAGTTCTCATCGTGGGGTTCGTGACGGATCTCGATGCGTGGCAATTGCGGTGGTAACGCTGCCCGTTTGAGTGGATTGGGTTGACTGACAGAGTCAGGTTCGGGGAAGAGGGCCGCAAGCTGCGTCTCGATCTCGGTATCCTCGTCAACAGCTTCTTCCAGCAGGCTGCCCTGCGCACCAGGCAGTAACTGTTCACCGCGCTTGCCAAACCGGAAACGGCGCAGTACTGCAATTTCGAAGGTCAGCTTCTTATTCAGTGTCTTGCTCAGTACCAGCTCCCGGTCTTTGTCCTGAAGCGTTACCAATGAGATTGGCTGCCAGCACCCGCAGTTCACCAGCATCCATAGATTGCAGTAATTGAAGTACCTCGCAAGTCATGGTAGGAGTGTGCCATGAATCCAGATCATCCGTGTCAGATGCAGTCAATGATTGTAGATTTGCCCAAGCGCTGCCACGGCAGACCCAATACCAGGGCATTGATCTGCTCTTCGGTCAAACGCATCCGCGTACCGACGGGTCCTGCCCCCAATTTCCGTAGAGGCAAGCCGGTCAAGCTCAATGACTGTCTGATACAGCGCAGGTGCTGACTTACCAAGATTCACTCTTTCGGTCATACAACCTCCTTATGTTGCACGGATATAGCGGGGCTCATATAGATTGATTATAATTTATAGATGGCTTATCCCATTTCATTTCGCCGCAAAGTTTTATCAGTTCGAGAGAAGGAAGGACTCACAATTGCGCAAACGGCGGTCCGTTTTTGTGTGGGGATTGCCAGCGTAACACGTTGGATAAAAAATCCCGTTCCTAAAGAGAGCCGTAACAAACCGGCAACGAAGATCGACATGGCTGCGCTGGCCCGTGAT
>JACTML010000127.1 GCA_014584635.1 Nitrosomonas eutropha
ACCGGGCGCATGATGGTATCCGGTATCGGCGCGGTTGCCTTCAGTTTTTCCAGCAATGCGGTCACCTTTTCCTGCGGAGCGTCGGTCTGTACTTCCACGACGATATTAATATCTTCAAATCCGGGATGACCTGCTGCAACTGCATAGGCCACCCCAAAATTGACACGACCGGAAACATGCAGTCGCAATGATTCCACATTGATACGGGCAGCAGAGAGCCCGCCGATATAAGTAGCAGCCAGGCAGTGACCTACCGCAGTCAACAGCAAATCCTGCGGAGAGATTCCCATACCTTCCCCCCCGTAACGGGGTGGCTCATCACCAATCACTGTCTGACCATCGGTGACGTTTGCTGTGGTGTGATAGCCACTATCCCAGGTAACTGTCGCCTGATATTTGGGTTTTGCCATATTGCCATCACGATCTTCGCTGATCTGTCTTTGTATAACGAAAGATTGTTCAATGTTGATTCCATTGACAATATTCTTGGTATCCGCAGTGGTCATGGTCGATCTCCTGATAAGGGTTACTGCTAAAGTAGACTAATCGTTCTCTTTTTTGCCGATCATATACTGCGAATAGAGAAATAGCAAGGCTGGCAGACAAGGAAGAGATAAAACCGGAAAAATAGCCATCAGGTAGCAAAAGGGGATGGGCGCTGGTACCGTTACGATGTGCGGGATATTAATTCGAGTCTTGAATTTGATCTGAGAGATGACCTGATCGTGGGATATTTGATGAAACTAAGCCATGTTGCGAAATTTACCGGATTGACGTGGTGTTTCAGATGAATGAAAAATAAATAAATTACGCTTCAGGATATATTGCATATCCGGATACCTGTAATAGAGAAACACTACGGGAGGATGCGTAATAACAGCGTAATTCACCCGTATGATCCTCCATTGTTATTTCCTGAATCAGTGGCTGGTTTGGTTCAAACTTTTGCTGACAACTTCGTATACATCCTTGCTTAATTCTCGTTGCGCGAGGGATTCCAAGGCTGCACGCATGAGTGTGGCGTGTGCATCGGTGAACTGGTGCCAGTGGGTTAATGGCGTCAGCAGGCGCGATGCCATTTGCGGGTTGCGTTGGTCAATATCAGTAATTTGCTCTGCCAGAAATTGATAGCCTTGGCCTGATTTGTCATGGAATTGAGCAAAATTCTGGCTGGCAAAGGCGGCGATAACCGCGCGTAATTTGTTGGGATTGCGTGCATCGAAAGCCTCATGAGTTAAAAGTTTTTGTACCGTTTGCAGGACATCGCCCCACGGGCGGGTAGCTTGTACCTGAAACCACATGTTGACCACTAAGGCTTCATGCTGCCATTGCTGATAAAAAGCTGTGAGCGCTTCTTGTGCCATGGTGGTGGCGTGTTCAGCATGAACCAGTGCGCACAAGGCTGCATACTGATCCGTCATGTTGTCAGCCTGAGCAAATTGTTGCTGAGCAAGCTCACGATAACGCGCCTCATCAATATGCAGCAGATACGCCAATGCTGCATTGCGCAAACTGCGTGCAGCCATGGCGGGAGCGGTCAAACCGTGTACTTGGTCTTGCAGTGTCTGGTAGCAATTCAGCAATTCTGTTTGTAGTTCGCTTGCAATTTGATCTTGCAATTGCGTTCTGGCCTGGCTGATGGCGACGGGATCTGCTTTTTCATACAAGCTGGCCAGGTAAGGAGAATTTGGCAAACTGAGCATGCAGGCCAGCAAAGCAGCGTCCATAGATGCATGGTTGGTTAGCAGTTGTTTAATAACAACGATCAGTGCGGCTTGTTCTGCATGATTATCTTCGCCATCAATTGCTTTGCTTAACACCATGCGCATCAGATTTTGCATGGCATCCCAGCGACAAAAACCATCGTTATCCAGCAAAATAAGTTGTTGTAATTGTGGCAGCTGGTAGTCATAAGAAATTTTGACGGGGGCAGAAAAGCTGCGCAATAAAGAAGGAATCGGCGGTTCAGTGACTTGCTCAAAAACGATGGTTTGCTCATCCTGACAAATATCCAGCACTGTTTCTGTGCCCTGGTTTTGGCCGTTGATTACCAAGGGGAGTGCTGCTTGATTGCCATACAATGCGATTTTGAATGGAATATGCAGTGCTTTTTTGTCGGTTTGTCCAGGTGTGGCGGGTGTATGTTGGCGAATTGTTAAGCTGTATTGTTGATGCGCTGCATCATAATGATCACTAATTTGCAGATGCGGCGTGCCCGCTTGTGAGTACCACAAGCGGAATTGGCTTAAATCCTTGCCAGATACTTCTTCCATACATTGCACAAAATCATCACAAGTGACTGCTTGACCATCAAATCGACTGAAATACAGATCAGTTGCCTGGCGATATAATGCTGGCCCCAGGATGTTGGCCAGCATGCGGACTACTTCAGCGCCTTTTTCGTAAATGGTGACGGTGTAGAAGTTGGATATTTCCATGTAGGATTCCGGCCGGACCGGATGTGCCATGGGCCCGGCATCTTCTACAAACTGCACACTGCGTATCACGTTGGCATCTTCAATACGCTTGACGGCGCGGCTGTTCATATCAGCTGAAAATTCTGAATCGCGAAAAACGGTTAAACCTTCTTTCAGGCTCAGTTGAAACCAATCGCGGCAGGTAACACGATTGCCCGACCAGTTATGGAAATATTCGTGGCCAATGACTCCTTCCACGCGCCGAAAGGCTGCATCGGTGGTGCTGGCCGGGTGGGCCAATACACAGGAGGTGTTAAATACGTTGAGCCCTTTGTTTTCCATGGCACCCATGTTGAAATCGTCCACTGCAACGATCATGAAGCGATCCAAATCGTATTCGCGTCCATAGGTTTGCTCATCCCAGCGCATGGCTTTCTTGAGAGATTGCATGGCAAAGTGGCATTTGTCCTGATCTTTGGCTGCGGTGTAGATTTGCAATAAAACCTGACGGCCTGATTGAGTAGTGAAATGATCTTCCAGACAGGCCAGATTGCCGGCAACCAGTGCAAACAGATAGCTGGGTTTTTTGAAAGGGTCACGCCAATGAACGATGCGCTTACCATCTTTCACGGTATCAGAGACGCAATTGCCATTGGAGAGCATGGTTGAAAATGCACCTTCATCCGCAATGATGATCGTTTCAAATTCACTCATGACATCCGGACGATCCAGATAATAGGTGATTTTGCGGAATCCTTCCGCTTCGCATTGAGTGCAATACATGCCGCTGGAACGGTACAACCCTTCCAGCGCGGTATTTTTTTCGGGATAAATACGGGTGGTGCAATGCAGGACAAAGCGCTCGGGTACGTTGTAAATCGTCAGGTTTTGAGGCGTGGTGCGGTAATCTTTGCTAGTGAGCATGCGATTATCAATGGCCAGTGTCAGCAATTCCAGTTGTTCGCCGTGGAGTTGCAGATGTGCTGCTTGTGAGCCTTGCAGATTGCGAACCAGTGTGAGCTGGCTGCTGACATCCGTGTATGCTTCGTGCAATTCGAAGGTGAGCTGTGTTTTTTCAATCAGAAATTCAGGTGCACGATAGTCGGCGAGGCGGGTAACGGTTGTAGGGGCAGTAGATGACATGATGAGCTGTAAAAAATAGAGACTTTAAACAGGTATTAACCCACTTAAAGTCTTCAGTTTCAAGTGTATTAATTTTTATTAATGGAATTGATGAGTGTTTTTTATGGCAATCAATCCGGTACAAATTTCAGCACATTGCCATTAATGCAATAGCGCTTGTGAGTTGGGGGTGGGCCATCGTTAAAGACATGGCCAAGGTGTATGCCCGAGCTGGCACTGCGTACTTCGATACGCTGCATGTAACCGGAATTATCGGCGTGATAAGTGACAGATCCTTCCACCGGTTCAATAAAGCTGGGCCAACCAGTGCCACTGTTGAATTTGGTTTGGCTGAGGAACAAGGTTGCGCCTGTGATGGGATCAACAAACTTACCGGGGCGTTTTTCGTCCAGATTGGAGCCGGTAAAAGCACGTTCTGTCCCTTGCTCAAAAGCAATTTTTTGTTGTTCTGGCGTCAATAGCTGGAATCCAAGCCATTGCCAAAACTTTTCCTTCTCGCCGTTGTAACCGGTATAACGTGCGACTTCCTTGCCTGCTTTAAATAGCACCATAGTGGGAGAAGCGAATAGGGATTTATCCAACACCCAGTCAGCGGGAGGATTGGGATTCATGGTGGTCACTACAGGCATCTCTGATTGCCAGTGATCAAGAATATCGTGCTTGAATTGGGCGCAAAACTCGCAGTTCTCGGATTCAAATACCACCAATTGCTGTGCAAAGTTTAAATCCTTGCTGGCCAGTGGTTGGGTTGATTGTCTTGAAGCGGAGGGAGGCACTGCATGTTTTGTATGGTCTGCTGCAGGATATGCCACATTTACTCCCCCTAGACCGCAATAACCATTGGGATTTTTTTTCAGATAATCCTGATGATATTCCTCTGCCGTAATGTAGTTTTTCAACGGCAGGATTTCTGTGGTGATCTGGCCATAACCGGCTGCTGTTAATGCTTGCTGATACGCATCGCGCGTTGCAAGTGCCAGTGTCTTTTGTGCCTCATCGTGGTAATAGATAGCGCTGCGGTAATTACTGCCAATGTCATTGCCCTGACGATCTCCTTGAGTAGGATCGTGGCTTTCCCAGAATTTTGCCAATACACCTTCCAGTGAGAGTTGTTGTGGATCAAAGGTGACTTTGATCACTTCAGCATGGTTGCGTCCGCTCGCTCTGCCGATGCGTAATTTGCGCTCAAAATTTAATACATCTTCATAACCGGCGCGCGCATTATCGCCGCCGGCATAGCCGCTTTCGGCATCAAGTACGCCAGGCAGTTCGCTCATGCGCTTTTCAGCGCCCCAGAAACACCCCATGCCCAGCACGATGGAGTCTGACTGTGAATTATTGGAATTGAGTGGCATGGTTTTCTCCATTGCAAAGGCAGTTATCACCATTATTAAACCGGTTAGTGCAGCAATAATGATTTTCATTTTTTTACAGAATAAAGTAGGAATAGTTTTTCGACATCTGATTCGGCAGCTGGTTCTGACAATGATTTTTACCGTGAATCATGCCACGAATCTTTCCAGAAGCGGAATCAGCGCCGGAATCAAGCAGGTATTCCTTCAGAAATGTAGCCTATAAAGTCTTTATTATTTAAATTAAAGACATTGTCCTAATATCCGGTTTAAGATTCGTGGTTGATTGTATAGGTTGTTTTTCTTTGAAAAATGATACGTTCATAATTTGAATTCTATTTTTATAGTAATTTTTCAATGACATTCCGTTTTGATGACATGCCGGAAAGTAAATCGTGCTTTCAAACCGCGTTTGAACAGACCACTGTTGGTATGACCATTGTTTCACCAGAAGGACGCTGGTTACATATCAACCACAGGTTGTGCACTATGCTGGGTTACACGCAAGATGAGTTGATGGTGCAGACTTTTCAGGATGTAACATATCCTGATGACCTTGAATCTGATCTTGATAATACCAGGCGCGTACTTAGTGGCGAGGTTTCCGCTTTTTCCATGGAAAAGCGCTATATCCGCAAAAATGGCAGTGTATTCTGGGCAAATCTTCAGGTTTCACTGGTGCGCAAACCTGACCAGACACCGGATTATTTCGTAGCAGTCGTTGAAGATATACAAAGTCGCAAGGAAATTGAAGCGGATTTCAAAGAAGCAAAACGCATTGCCTGCCTTGG
>JACTML010000071.1 GCA_014584635.1 Nitrosomonas eutropha
CCTTTATGGCGAATATGCTGAATTTCATTTTCCAGTGATTCCAGTTTTTCCGGGATTACCTTGAGATCAGGTGATAAAGCCATGTATTCACGGGTATATTGCCGATCCAGTTCCTCCAGTTGTTCTCGCAATTCCTGGGCACGCTTTTCAAGCGCACCTAGCGTACGAGAGTCTTCATTGGGTACAACGGTTTGTCCCCTTTCGATTGATTTCCGGATAGCTTCCAGGCGTGCCTTAGCTTTAACCTCTTCTTCGCTGGCTTTGTTCAGTGAATCCGTTAATCCCTTGAGGCGAGCTGGCGCTTCGTTGTCTTGTTGTTCTGCGGAAACAATTGCGTTGTTTTGTCTGAATTGTTCCAGTTCAAATCTTTTTAGCTCTATTTTTTTTGTCAGCGTGGAGAGTTCATCCTGCATTATCTCTATTGTTGAGCCTTTAGATCGGGCGACTTCTTCCGCTCGCGCATCCAGATAGACATCAATCCAGGTATTGATAAGGAGTGGAAGCAGTGCCGGGTTACTTCCTTCAGCAACCATTTCAATGAGATTGGTATCTGCTATCGGTCGAACATCCAGCATGTCGCGAATCGCTGAGGGAGTCAGATCAGCGCCAGCCCCGGTATTTTCCTTTTTCAGGCGGTTTGCTGTTTCAGTAAGTAATTCCAGACCAAGGAGAACCTGCTTCTGGATAGCAACATGCTGAATGTCAGCTTCTTTGCTTGCCTGGTCGATTGCTGTTTTGGCAACAGTCAGTAAAGTGGCGTAGCTCTGATAAATTGCCGGCTGTAAAAAAATGATGCTGCAGGAAAGCAACAGACAAAACAGAAAAACTGCGGTAAAGATTACCAGTCTGGTGGGTCTGAGCTGGGCCAAGTAGTTTATAAAAAAGCGAGCCCTGTTTTTAATAGACATAGTATTTTGAGGTTGAGGGCTCTCTGTTTTCATAGTTTTTCGGTATCAAAAGTCAGATTCGAAGATAGACCGATGCCAGAGATAAGTTTCTAATCGTAATATTCAATTTTCTTCTTGCTAAATATATATGAGATACCGGATATATAAATGTATGCAATTGCATACAAATTGGAAATAGCCACGTACTTGTATCTCTATTGAGCCATAACGTTGGTGCTGAAAGCGTAATGCCTTGATTTACAGTTAAACAGTATATCCCGAAAACATTAGCCGCTGTTTCTTAATCCGGTGGCCACACCATTGATAGTCAGATGAATTGCACGCCGGATCGCTTCTTCATCATCTCCCGAACGATAGCGATGCAGGAGTTCCACTTGCAGGTGATTGAGCGGATCAATATAGGGAGTACGAACCCGGATGCTGCGTGCCAATGTAGGGTTGTCCTGAAGCAGCTCGGAATGTCCTGTGATGGCGAAGAGCCACTTCAGGCAACGTTCCCATTCCGTGCGAATGGCGGTAAAAACATACTGACGTAATTCGAGATCAGTAACCAGCTCTGCATAGCGTGAAGCGATACCCAGATCACTTTTGGCCAGCACCATATCCATGTTGGAAAGCATGGTCTGGAAGAATGGCCAGGTGCGATACATTTCTTGCAGCTGGGTCAGTATATCTTGCGTATTTCCGGTTTGCTGGATGAGATTTTCAACCGCAGTACCAAATCCGTACCAGCCCGGAATCATGGTGCGATTCAGGCTCCAGCTGAAAACCCAGGGGATCGTGCGCAGATCCTCTATCTTGTTGGAAGGTTTGCGTGAAGTCGGGCGGCTGCCAATATGCAATCCTGCGATTTCACGAATAGGCGTTGATTCCTGAAAAAATTGTGTGAAATTGGGGGTTTCATAGACCAGATTACGATAGGCAGCATAGGCGTTGGCGGATAATTCTTCCATTATCTGATAATACCGAGGGGTGTGGCTGTGAACGGCATCACGGTCAAGCAGGGTGGATTCGATGGTGGCTGCTACCAGCGTTTCCAGGTTGCGACGCCCGATTTCGGGATCGGTATATTTACTGGCAATGACCTCTCCTTGTTCGGTTAATCTGATTTGACCATTTACACTTCCCGGTGGCTGCGCAAGAATTCCCTGATAGCTTGGCCCGCCGCCGCGTCCTACTGTACCGCCACGTCCATGAAACAGACGCAATCGCACCCCATGACGACTGAATACCTTGGTGAGCTCGATTTCAGCTTTATGTATTTCCCAGTTGGAAGTGACAAATCCTCCATCTTTATTACTGTCAGAATAACCCAGCATGATTTCCTGCAGGTTATCCCTGGATTGCAGCATTTTTCGGTATTCAGGCAGGGAGAACAGTTCTTCCATGACGTTGGCACAATTGCGCAAATCATCAATGGTTTCAAACAGCGGAATGATGTTGACTGCTGAGCGCGCGTTTTCGCCAAACTGTACTAATCCAGCTTCTTTTAGCAGCAATGCGGCTTCCAGCACGTGGATGATTCCAGTTGCCATGGAAATAATATAGTTGGGCAGTGCAGCGTGACCGAAGCGACGTTGAATTTCAGCGGCCATTCTGAAGATCCGTAATTCACCCTGAGTGGTATCGGAGTAGCCGGATAAGGATGAGGCCAGTGGATAAGGGCGTTTAAGTTCGGTCAGAAGCCATTCCACCCGTTCCGGATGTGGCAAATCAGGATAATTTCGGCTGTCCCGAGTATTTTTTGCATATAGCTCGGCGACAACCTGTTCGTGAATTTTACTGTGCTGGCGCATATCCAGCGAAGCGAGGTGAAATCCGAATACATCTGCTGCGCGACGCAGATCACGTATCGCCCCCTGCGCCAGTCTGTTGGATTGGTGTTGTTTCAGCGAACGAATAATGATGTCAAGATCGTGCACAAATTCGGCGCTGTCAGCATAAGGCTCTGCGGTATTTTCCGGATATTGCCGGCCAACGTGGGGGCTTAAATACCGGCTGGTTGCAATCAGGCGTGCATGCATGCCAAGGAAGACACGTCGGTAAGGCTCATCAATTCTGCTGGCCGGTAAACCGGGTGCAGTGGAAGCCAGCCCCTCCAGTTCACTGGTTACCTTGATCAGGCGCTCGGTCAGGCTCATGGTCTGACCGATTCTTTCCACTTCTTCAATATAGTGATCGAGTATCAGTGCGGAATGTCGCTCAGCTGCATGCAACATGATCTGGTGGGTGACAAAAGGATTTCCATCCCGATCTCCTCCAATCCAGCTGCCGATTCGTAAAAATGAAGCGATACGTGGTGCCGCCTTGTCCATATGGCGTTCCAGGATATCTTCAATCTTGGCGTAAATATAGGGAATCTGTTTGAGAAAGGTATAGTGGTAGTAAATCAGGCCATTTTCAATTTCATCCTGCACAGTCAGCCTGACTGAACGCAGTACCCGGGTCTGCCATAGCGTTTGAATAGCAGAACGCAAATCTTCTTCATTGTGACGCAATTCGTTAGGTGTGAGCTGGATGCGATCCCGTTCCTTGAGCAAACGCTGTATTTTCAGTTGATAATCCAGAATACTGCGCCGCTGGACTTCAGTCGGATGTGCTGTTAATACGGGGGAGATAAGCGCTCCGGCAAAGAAATTTTCCAGCTGCTGTGTATTGATCCCTTTTGTCACCACCCGTTCCAGGGCCAATGTGACACTGCCGTTCTGGGGAGGGGAGCCTGCACGCAAATGAGCGCGACGGCGGCGGTTGTGATGCAGGTCTTCAGCGATATTTGAAAGCAGCGAAAAATAGCTGAAAGCCCGAACTACAGCGGTCGTTTCCTTGTGGCTGAGATGGTTGAGGATGGTATCCAGTTCTTTTCCTGCTTCTTCGTCCTGTTCGCGGCGAAAACGTACAGCAGTCTGGCGAATGGTTTCGACCAGATCAAACATCGGTTCTCCCTCCTGCTCTCGTATCGTGTCGCCCAGCATGCGCCCCAGTAAACGAATATCTTCCCGTAGCGGATGATCTTTTTCGTAGGATGAATCTTTTTCGGGAACAATATTTAGAGTATTCAGACTCATTGTTGCGTATCTCCTGTAATCATGAGCGTGGGGTATCGCCGGGATAAAATGCGGTTATCTGTCATCATCTGTACTACGATTGCTCGTGCTAGAATGCTGGCATTGACTCAAAATCAGATTTTTATTATGTCCAGTCCTGAAAAAATTATTATTGCATCACGCGAGAGCCAGCTCGCTTTATGGCAGGCAAATTTTATTCGAAGCCGTCTGCTTGAATTATACCCGCAAACTGATGTGACCATACTTGGCATGACAACCAGGGGAGATCAGATTCTGGATGTTTCCCTGTCAAAAATAGGAGGCAAGGGACTTTTTATCAAAGAACTTGAGCTGGCTTTGGAGGATGGACGCGCAGATATCGCAGTCCATTCCATGAAGGATGTTCCGATGATTGTTCCGCCCGGATTCAGGCTGGCTGCCATCACGGAACGGGAAGATCCTCGTGATGCATTTGTTTCCAATGATTTTGCCAGTCTGGAAGAATTACCTGCCGGAAGTATCGTGGGCACTTCCAGTTTGCGACGAGAATCCCAGTTGCGTGCACGTTTTCCTCATCTGCAGGTACACCCGTTACGCGGGAATGTTCAGACGCGGCTGCGCAAACTGGATGAAGGGGAGTACAGCGCGATTATTCTGGCTGCCGCCGGATTGAAACGGCTGGAACTGGGGTATCGTATTCGCATGTTGTTGCCTCCTGAATTGAGCCTTCCGGCAGTTGGGCAGGGAGCGCTGGGTATTGAGTGCCGCGATAATGATCCGGATATGGTGAGGTGGATGCAACCGTTGCATCATGCCGTGACCGCTTCTTGCGTGGAGGCTGAACGCGCTATGAGTCGTGTGCTGGGAGGGAGTTGTCAGGTGCCGTTAGGTGGATTTGCCGAGATTTTTGAAGATGTGTTGACATTGCGTGGCTTTGTCGCTACGCCTGATGGATCGAGGATAATCGCTGATAAATTATGTGGCAAACCGGAATCGGGAGAACGGGTGGGTGAGCAGCTGGCGCAGAATCTGAAAACACATGGTGCGGAAGAAATTCTTGCCGCGCTGGCTTGAGCATAATCGGAGCAAATGTCATCTCTTGCTCGATTGGCCGGTAAAGATATCTTAATTACACGTCCTTTACACCAGGCAGATAGTCTGGCTGCGCGAATTGAAGCGCTGGGTGGGAGGCCGTGGTTATTTCCTGTTCTGGAAATTTCTGACATCGAAAATAAGCAGCCGTTGCTGGACCTGGTTGCGCGGCTTGATCATTTCGATCTGGCAGTTTTTGTCAGTCCGAATGCCGTAGAAAAAGTGATGCCGCTGATTCATGCAGAGCGTGACTGGCCTGGGCATATACGAGTTGCAACAGTGGGAAAGGGAAGTGCTCAGGTGCTTGAACGTCATGGCATTATCAATGTTATCGTTCCGGAAGACGGTTCTGACAGTGAGGCATTGTTACGCATGCCGCAGTTACAGATGATACAGAATAAGCGCATCGTGATTTTTCGCGGTAATGGTGGACGAACATTACTTGGAGAAACATTGCGTGCTCGTGGTGCCAGTGTCGAGTATGCTGAGTGCTATCGGCGCTCTAAACCGGAGGCGGATCCTTCGCCATTATTGAAATACTGGCATGACAATGGGATTTGGGCGGTAATCATCAGCAGCAGCGAAGGTTTGTATAATTTGTTTGACATGATTGGTGAAACAGGCCAACAATT
>JACTML010000012.1 GCA_014584635.1 Nitrosomonas eutropha
TATGGAAAAACTGCGAACGTAAACTCAATACCAGCTTGCAGCTCATTCATTTGGCTTTCTTGGCACTATTACTCAGAAGATCGTAAACGGGCTCTAAGAGGTTTTTATAATTCGCACACAAGGTTGGCAAAGAAGTAGATTTTACTAGTTGCGAAAATCCTAAAACATCACATATCGCAACAAAACGCTCAGCAATAGCCATTCATGTCACTCCCATAGAAAACGTGGCTGTCAAGTTTCGTGTGATGATGCGCCATTACGCAGCTGTCCACTGTTCCAGTCACATGCCATTCTGCCTGAATTGATCCAACAGCTTACAAGGGAGTCTGCACCCTGACACGCATCCACAGCAACGCTCGAACGACCCTGCTTACGCGAGAAGAAATTCGCAACTGCGGCCTGTCGATCAAAGAAATCATGGTGCGCTACAGCATCAGCAAAAGCACAGCGATCAAATGGCGCAGACGTGATGATTTCGAGGATCGCTCACATCGTCCTGACACGCTTTCCACCACACTCACCGTAGCGCAGGAAGCCATAGTCTGTGCTTTGCGAACCACTCTGCTTTTGCCGTTGGATGATCTGCTTGCCATTACCCGTCAATACATCAACCCCAAGGCATCGCGCTCGGGTCTGGGCCGTCTGCTGCGACGCGAGAGCATCAGCAACCTGAAGGTTCTGGTTGCTGCACAAACGCCTGAAGGTGAACAGCCGAAAAAGAAAGGCTTCAAGGATTACGAACCCGGCTATTTTCATATGGACATCAAATATCTGCCCAGAATGTCCGATGAAGAAAGCCGCAGCTATCTGTTTGTCGCCATCGACCGCGCTACGCGCTGGGTGTTCATTCATATCTATCCGAACCAGACAGAGGATAGCAGTGTCGATTTCCTATCCCGGTTGGAGCACGCTTCTCCGGTCAAGATCAGGAAGCTGCTGACCGACAACGGCAGCCAGTTTACCGACCGCTTTACCAGCAAAGCCAGGACTCCGAGTGGCGAACATGCATTTGATCGGCGTTGCACGGCACTGAGGATCGAACACCGGCTGATTCCACCACGTACACCACAGATGAATGGTATGGTAGAGCGTTTTAATGGCAGAATCAGCGAAGTACTGCAGCAAACCCGCTTTGCCAGCGCCGCTGAATTGGCCAGCACATTGCAAAATTACCTGAAACTGTACAATCAGCATATCCCGCAGCGTGCACTTGGGCATATTGCACCGGTCGATGCAATGACAGAATGGTGTAAAAAATCACCAGAATTATTCAAGAAAAAAGTTTATAAACAGGCGGGTCTTGACACCGGAAAATTTGCCTCACATTATCACATTGTGGGTGTGCAACTGGACTGGCGTTTTTAGAGAGAAAATATCTAAAAAGATCTGGCTGTACGAATTGCTCTGGCGAGTTCAAAAACGGACATGGCATAGAAGGTGCTGCGGTTATAACGTGTAATCACATAAAAATTTCTGAATCCCAGCCAGAACTGGCGATTGCCGTGACTGTTCAATTCCAGCAAGGCTGATAACGTGTCATCTGCGATTGAGTCAAGCGGAACAATACCGGCTTCGTGTAATTCCCTGACTGAATGTAATGGCTCCACGCCGGCATCCAGGAACTCCTGAAAGTTTTTTGACCTGATTCGTGCACGAACCGCTATTGGTTTGTCCGCTCCCCATCCGTGCTGCTGCAGATAATTACCTACGCTGCCTATTGCATCCGCAGCACTCCCGGATAAATCAATTTTTCCATCGTGATTAAAGTCCACTGCATAACGTCTGTAGCTTCCCGGCATGAACTGAGGAATACCGATTGCACCAGCATAAGAACCCTTGATACTCAGCAGATCGAATTTCTGTTCTCTTGCCAGTAATAAATACTGCTCCAGTTCCTCACGGAAATAATCCGCTCTTCTGGGAAAATCAAACGCCAGTGTCGTTAACGCATCCATGACACGATGACCACCCATTGCCGATCCGTAAGCTGTCTCAATTCCGATAATCGCAATGATGATTTCTTCGGGGACTCCGTAAATTTTTTTCGCCTGCTCCAACTCACTGGCATATTTGTTCCAGAAATTGACGCCTCCCCTGATGCGCTGCATATTAACGAACCGCTTCCGGTATTCGTCCCAGGCAATTGCTGAAGCGGGTGCGGAAATCAGTTTGAGAACATCCGGGCGAAAATCTGTCCGGGAAAAAATTTTCTCCAGTTCATCTTTGTCGAATTGGTGACGATCCGCCATCTGCACGATAAAATCCCTGATCTCCGGACGCAAGGCGGAGGAAGGTTGTGCAGCCAGGCAAGATGAACCATAAGCAATCAAAGCCACCAATACATATAAAAAAAGCAGATGGCTAAAGCGATGGTTTCGCTTGACTCGTCCAGGTGAATTTTTAACCGGAAAGCGCACAAATACTGAATAGATCGGGCGGGAAGCGTAGCTCATTTGCGAAAATTCCAAAAATATTGGCAGATTTATTGATTTGACTGTTATTGTAAGTATAATAAATAAATTGTTCAGGATTTTATTGTTGCAGCATAATCACGATAAAGCTATTTTGTTAATTCTTGAAATAGAAACAAAAAACTGCATAGTTTATTTATCACCCGCCTGTTCTTTTCTGTAGTATACAAATATAGAATCACTCTCAGCCCGGACTGCCCCTAACGACTGTTTCGGACATTATGATGATCGAGTTCGGCTAACTGATCAGCTGCAATAAACTGCAACTGTCATCAACATTCACTTTAATCCAGAAAACTTAAAAAGAGGATTCCATGAGTCAACATATTCACTATGTTACAGATGCAACTTTTGAAGCAGAAGTATTGCAATGTTCACTCCCGGTGCTGGTCGACTACTGGGCTGAATGGTGCGGACCATGCAGAATGATCGCGCCTATTCTGGATGAAATCGCAAATGAGTACGACGGCCGCCTCAAAGTAGCCAAACTGAATATTGATGAAAATCAATCTACTCCGCAAAAGTACGGTATCCGCGGGATACCCACTCTGATGCTGTTCAAGAATGGAAATATCGAGGCTACAAAGGTCGGAGCTTTATCAAAATCCCAGCTGACAGCATTCGTTGATGGCCATCTGTAAAGCCAGCTGCAAGTATTGATGCAGGTCGAATAAGTTGCATACAACCATCGTATCCTGGTATTCGGCCAATTCTGTTTCCTCAGAGCGCGCACAGCATCACTCAAGATTATAATTTTTATCATTTGATGTTGTGCAAACCGGCAAATAACTCCACGAACCTCGCAGCACGCTCTGAAATATTTCCTGTCCTCCGCACTTTTTTGATCTTCAAGAGTCACTTTCATGCGTTTATCTGATTTAAAAAGCATTCACGTTTCAGAACTGGTAAAAATGGCTGTCTCGAACGATATTGAGGGAGCCAACCGAATGCGCAAGCAGGATCTGGTTTTTGCTCTTCTGAAAAATCAGGCGCGTAAAGGTGAAAGTATATTCGGCGAAGGTACGCTGGAAATTCTGCAGGATGGTTTCGGATTTTTACGCTCCCCGGATACATCCTACCTTGCCGGACCTGATGATATTTACATTTCTCCCAGTCAGATCCGTCGTTTTAATCTGCATACCGGCGATTCAATAGATGGCGAAATACGGCCTCCCAAAGAAGGAGAGCGTTATTTTGCACTGGTCAAGATAGATAAGGTTAATAACGAACCTCCCGAAAATTCCAAGCGTAAGATACTGTTTGAAAATCTGACACCTCTTTTTCCGACCGAGCGTCTGACGCTGGAGCGCGATATTAAGTCCGAAGAAAATATTACAGGACGGATTATTGATTTAATCGCACCCATCGGAAAAGGTCAGCGCGGGCTGTTAGTGGCCAGCCCCAAATCGGGCAAAACAGTCATGCTGCAGCATATTGCACATTCAATTGCGGCCAATTATCCGGACGTAATACTGATGGTGCTGTTGATCGACGAGCGTCCCGAGGAAGTTACGGAAATGGTGCGATCTGTCAGAGGAGAAGTCATCTCGTCAACTTTTGATGAATCAGCAGCCCGCCATGTTCAGGTAGCGGACATGGTGATCGAGAAAGCCAAAAGACTGGTTGAACACAAAAAAGATGTTGTTATTCTGCTGGATTCGATTACCCGCCTTGCACGCGCTTATAACACGATTGTTCCCGCATCCGGCAAGGTATTAACCGGTGGAGTGGATGCAAATGCATTGCAACGCCCCAAACGCTTTTTTGGCGCTGCCCGCAATATCGAAGAAGGTGGATCGCTCACCATTATCGCCACCGCGCTGGTAGACACCGGTTCACGTATGGATGATGTGATTTATGAGGAATTCAAGGGAACCGGCAATATGGAGATTCACCTTGATCGCCGCATGGCGGAAAAACGTATTTACCCCGCCATTAATGTAAACCGTTCAGGAACCCGTCGAGAAGAACTGCTCATACCTTCCGAAATCCTGCAGAAAATATGGATTTTACGTAAACTGCTTTATCCAATGGACGAAATGGACGCAATGTCCTTCTTGCTGGACAAGATTAAGGCCACAAAAAACAACGCTGATTTTTTCGATTCAATGCGACGTGTGTAATTTCACGGAGGAACACGCCCGCCAATCAAGATACAATCATGCCAGTTGCAGCTGTACTTATCTTAAGTGATAATAGCTGCCTTTTATTTAGCACCTACCAGATAAAACAAGGATATCAAATGAAAGAAGGTATTCATCCCGAGTATCACGAAATAACCGTAACATGCAGCTGCGGCAACGAATTTAAAACACGATCCGTTTTGAGCAAACCTTTACATATTGAGGTTTGTTCGTCTTGCCATCCGTTCTACACAGGCAAGCAGAAAATTGTGGATACAGCGGGCCGGGTTGAAAAATTCAATCAGAAATACGGAAGATACTTACAGAAGTAGCTATCGAAAAGCAGCGGGATTTTTGCTGCTTGTTGCATTACGCTATTCAGGTCAAGACATTCTTTCCATCCGGAATAAGGTACTCTGAGCGAAGCAGCACCCTTACCAGCTTTATCTGCATCCGGATTGCTATCTTGACAGGGTAAGCTTTTTACTTATCCGACAGATGCACAACGCTTGCAACATCTAGCTCTTTCGATCATACGTGCTCCTGTTTTTTATTCGCGACGGGATCGAGATTGTGAATATAATCGGGAATGCTCTGCACAGCAGAAATTATGGCCATTCCCGGTAATACTTTCGCTTTCCGGATGATGCACCCCGCAGTACGCACAACGCACCATATTTTCAGCTGCTCTTGCAGCTGTATCCGCTGAATGTTTTTGTCTTCGCTGAAATGGTTTGAACAACCAGAAAACCAGGAAAACAACAGCAAGCAGAATGATCCACTTGAAGATCATAAATCTTCACCTTCGTGTTGTTGTATTGCAGTAAATGCAAATATTACAGCAAAAAATTTACTTTTTTTCGTACTCCACTACGTGAAAAAACAATTCATTTTTACGAATCATCCCCAGTTCACTGCGCGCAAGCTCTTCAATTGCATCCAATCCCTTCTTTAAATTATTAACTTCCGCTTCCAGCACAGTATTTCTATTCTGGAGCTGCTGGTTGGTTTCATGTAACGTAACGATCTGCTCATGCATTTCCATGATTTCCAGCCAGCTCCCTTTACCGAACCA
>JACTML010000081.1 GCA_014584635.1 Nitrosomonas eutropha
CTGCTGGATTCAGGTCGTCAAAACAGAGTAACCGGGACACCCACCCTGATTTTTGCAGATGGTTCGGTCGTGCCCGGTTTTATTCCGCGATCAGAAATTGAAAAGCGGATGGATCAGGCAGGGAGCAGCAACAAATAACCTGATTTTACTGGAGGGTAAAACACAGTACCGTGTTTTACCCTGAATCCGTTTGTATTACTTCCGGTATTGTTTGGGCAGCAGCACCCACATTTGTGCCTGCTGCTTCATCTTTCCAGCCTGGATCTGTGCTTCCGGGCTGTGCCCCCAGAAAAAATCAGCACGTACCCCTCCTTTGATAGCGCTGCCGGTATCCTGCGCAATCATCAAGCGATTGAGTGGTTGTGTTGTGTTGGGCCAGGTAGTGGAAAGATAAACCGGAGCCCCCAAAGGAACACTGTCAGGATCAATAGCCAAACTTCTGCCTGCAGTTAAGGGAACGCCCAGCGCGCCGATTGGTCCGGTGAGATCAGCGGGTAATTCTCGAAAGAAAATATAGCGTGCGTTTTGCTGCAACAAAGATTTCAGTTTTTGAGGATTTTGCCGGCCCCATTGTTTAATGGAATGCATGGATACTTGCCAGGCTGGCAGTTCACCCTGATCAATCAGTATTTTCCCAATGGAACGGTAGGGGTAGCCGTTATGATCTGCATACCCGATTTTTACAGTTTCGCCATTCTCCAGAACGATTCGTCCGGATCCCTGGATTTGAAGAAAGAATAGTTCAACTTCATCCTCGACCCAAAGTAACTCTTTTCCCTTGAGCAGGTTACGGTTGTTTTCAATTTCAGCCCGGGTGTAATAAGGAATAATCTTGCGTCCCTGCAGGCGTCCGCGTAGTGACGGAATTTCACCTGTGCCAAGCTGTGTGTCTTTGAGCTCTATTGTCAGCAGGTTGTCTGGAGTGGCATAGATCGGGTAGCGAAAACGATTTGTATGTTTACGGCTACCTTTGAGCAGTGGTTCGTAGTAACCGGTAGCCAGGCCAGTCGTCGTGCCATCTGCGTTGATTACCTGGTAGGGCGTAAAGTGATTTTCAAGAAAATCGCGAACAGCCTGTTCGCTGACAGGCTGAATAGTGGTGGCTTGTACGCATATGTTCTGCCATGACGGGCGTTTCTCAAGAGATTTACAGCTTTGTATAAAGGTATCCCACGCCGGAAGCAGATTTTCATGTTGCCAACCTGGCAGCATGGACCAGCTGGTGGTTTTGAGCTGTTTTTTAGCGTTACGATCTGCGGAGTGCCGGATTGTCTCCGTCGGCTGTGGGGCGGCAGGAGTAGCTGCTGTTTCTGCCGGTGCCGGAGGCGTGGAAGATCGGGTAGCTGCGTTCTCGGTTTTGCAGCCGGTTAATCCAAGCAAGGTAGCAATCAGCAGGACAGTAAATTGGGTTTTTAGCAGATTTCGGTTAAAGTATCTGTTTTTTAAAATCATTTTTTCAAGGAAGAATATGTGGGTTTTAGCACTTGAAGCGATTTTGGCACTGAGTCTGTTTGTTTTCCTTGTTTGGTGGACGCTTCCGCGTAAAAAAAACAAGTCACCGGAACAACTGGACAACAGGGATGAAAAAAATAAATCATAGCCTGTTTGTTGTTTGAAAACAGCCGTTTGTTCCGTTGTATGGCAATGTGTTAGTCATACCGGATTTTCCACATCAATAAAATGGTGCGTAATACCAAATTTTCGAGCGATATGATCACCCAGTGCCTGGATACCGTATCGCTCGGTGGCGTGATGTCCTGCAGAGATGAAAGCAGTTCCGGATTCCCTGGCAGTATGCACGTTCTGCTCGGAAATTTCGCCAGTAATAAAGGCATCCACACCCAGCCGGATGGCTTCATCGAAATATCCCTGGGCTGCTCCAGTGCACCAGGCAATATGCTGAACAGTTTTTGATGAGTCACTGATTATCAGTGGCTTGCGCCTTAATACTGAGCTCAATAAATTATCCAGCTCATCAAGGTTCAGCGGGTTTTGGAAAGAGCCATAAGCGGCAATGTCATATTCACCAAAGCGTCCTTCCTCTGTTATGCCCAGTTTTTTTCCAAGTTGGGTATTGTTACCTAGTTCAGCGTGCGCATCCAGGGGAAGGTGATAGGCGTAAAGATTAATATTATGCTGAATGAGTGTGGCGATGCGCTGGCGTTTGATACCGCGCAGACAGGCGTCTTCTCCGCGCCAAAAGTAGCCGTGATGCACGATAATGGTGTCAGCATGTAAATCCAGCGCAGCCTCCAGCAAAGCCCGGGAAGCGGTTACGCCGCTGACGAGTATTTGAATCGGAGCTTGTCCTTCCACCTGCAATCCATTGGGACAATAATCATGAAATTGCTGGACATTCAGCAAATCATTCAGGTAATTTTCCAGTATATTTTGGTGCATAATACTTTTTCTGTTCATTTGGAATGTAGGATTTTCCATGCAAAAACTCTGGCTGATTTTCACACAAACAATTACTGTTTTTCTTGCTATCTTTTTCGTTGTTTCAACCTTGCGCCCGGAATTACTGCCATGGACGCCACGCGGTAAACTGGCAACTGTGCGCGAAGCGGTCAAGACAGATGGTGGAAGTGCCCTGAATGCGGGGGGATTCCATACAGCGGCAGAGGTGGCAATGCCTTCAGTGGTAAACATATTTACCAGCAAGGAGGTAAGAGTTCCTTCGCATCCGTTCATGGATGACCCTTACTTTCAGCAATTCTTCGGCAACCGTTTCAGCCCGCGAACCGAGCGCACTTCCAGCCTGGGATCGGGTGTGATTGTCAGTCCGGAAGGCTATATTCTCACGAACCATCATGTGGTGGAAGCGGCTAACGAAATACAGGTTGCCCTCATGGACGGGAGAAGCGCTGAAGCCCGTCTGATTGGATCAGATCCTGACAGTGATCTTGCAGTTCTGAAAATTGATCTGGATAAACTGCCCAGTATCGTTCTGGGAAATTCTGAAGAAGCCAGAGTCGGAGATATTGTACTGGCGATCGGAAATCCGTTTGGCGTGGGACAAACAATGACAATGGGGATTATTGGCGCCCTGGGGCGTTCTCAGGTAGGACTCAGTACATTTGAAAACTTTATTCAAACTGATGCTGCGATCAATCCAGGTAATTCTGGAGGGGCATTAACAGATACCTCCGGTAATCTGATTGGAATCAACACCGCAATCTACTCGCGCTCCGGTGGTTCATTGGGTATCGGATTTGCTATTCCGGTGGATGCGGCAAAACAGATCATGCAGCAGATTATCGAGACAGGCAGCGTTACGCGAGGCTGGCTGGGTGTGAGCATGCAGGATATTACGCCGGAGCTGGCAGAATCGCTGAAGCTGAAGAGTACACTGGGGACGTTGATTGCCGGTGTGCTTAAAAATGGACCGGCGGATGATGCTGGAATAAAACCGGGTGATGTGCTGACTGCCGTGAATGGCAAATCTATTTCCAACGCTTCTGAAATGCTGAATATGGTTGCTGCCTTGCCGCCGGGTAAAGTTGCAATACTCTCCATTTTGCGTAATGGCGAGGCGATGGATATTCAGGTGCAAATCGGCAAGCGTCCGGGCTAACCCTATAGCGAGTGAATACCACGTTTGTTTCAAGATTGCCCGCCATGTTGTTTCGGTGGGTTGATCTCAATTTGCTGGCGCTGGGCAGGGAAATGCGGCTTTCATATCTGCCACCCCTGATGGTTTATCTGGCGGCCGGCATCTCAAGCCTCACAGGAATTGTCGGTACTTTCTACGTCAAGGAAAGGCTGGGGTTATCAGCAGAATTTCTGGCGGCACTTGGTTTCTGGATGACTTTGCCATGGGCGCTGAAAATGCCACTGGGACATCTGGTGGATCTGATGTGGCGCTGGAAAAGCTTGCTGGTTTACCTGGGAGCGGGGTTGATCGCAGTCAGTCTTTTTATCATGATCGGATTGCTTGGCTACACCGAAGCGATGCGTGAAATCGCGCCGCTGGCACAATGGTATGTGCTGGCTGCACTACTGGCACCGGTGGGTTATGTATTGCAGGATGTGGTCGCAGATGCGATGACTGTGGAAGCGGTTCCGCGTGTTGATCCGGACGGGCGGCTTATTGAGCTCGATTCACGCAAGCAGATGCACATTACAATGCAGACGCTGGGGCGGGTTGCCATCATTGGTGGCGGTATTCTGGTTGCCGTGGCAAATGTTGTGCTGATGAAAGATGTCGCAACGCTTTCTGAAGCGGGCAAAGGCAAGGCTTATTTACTGATATACCAACTGGCACTGGTGATTCCCTTCGTTTCAGTTTGCGGAATCTGGCTGGCCGGGTGGCTAAAGTGGCGCGAGATAAAGCATTTTTCTGCTCAGGGGTTGAGTCGCAGAGAAATTGAAATATTGACCGGAGCGCATGTTGAGCCACCGCCGGTTAACTGGTGGATACTGGGCGGGGGATTGGCCTTTACCGCTGTTTCCTTGGGAGTCGGCCTGATACAGATTCCGGGTGCTGAGGAAATCATTTTCAGCCTGTCGATGCTGATCGTGTTGTTTCTTATCCGCCAGCTGACAGCCGAGCTGGAAGAGGATGCGCGTAATGTGCTGGTGGGAACTGCTCTACTGGTATTTGTATTCCGGGCTATTCCGGCACCAGGGGCTGGTTCTACCTGGTGGATGATCGATGAATTGGGATTTGATCAGCAATTTCTGGCAACGCTTTCCCTGATCGGTTCTGTGCTGACGCTAGGGGGGATGTTTGTTTTTCGTCGGTTTATGGCGGAGCGATCGATGGCCTATGTTATCGGCGCGCTGACCGTTGCTGGCACGGTATTATCGTTGCCGGTTATTTCTATGTATTTCGGTTTGCATGTCTGGACTGCCGCACATACACATGGAGTTATTGATGCGCGCTTCATCGCGATAATTGATACTGCTCTGGAATCACCATTGGGACAGATCGCCATGATTCCGATGCTGGCGTGGATTGCCAACTCAGCTCCCGAGAAACTCAAGGCAACCTTTTTTGCTGTCATGGCCTCGTTTACCAACCTTGCGTTGTCTGCTTCGCAACTGGCAACCAAATATATCAATCAGGTTTTTACGGTAACACGCGAAGTCAGAGCAGTGGATACCGGCGAAATACTGGTCCCGGCGGATTATAGTGAACTGGGTATCTTGCTGATTATGGTGACGGTTTTAGGGTTTGTATTACCTATGCTGGCGATAGTGGCGATCAAATATTCCCGTCTGCGCAGTGCCTGATCAGCCTGGTTTGGCTGGAAAATATATCCTTTTGATAGTACGCGATGTATGAGAATACAGTAAAGATGTATTGGATCTGGTTAATGTCTGCAGGAGGTGGTTAATGTACCAAAGAATTCTTGTTCCGGTTGATGGCAGCTCAACGTCCAATCTGGCTTTGCAAGAGGCAATAAAACTGGCAAAGCAGATGAGAGCCCGCCTTGAGCTTGTGCATATTTACGAAGATGCGGTCTATCTGGTAGATGAAAATTACTTTAATTACGAGGAATTACAGAAAACGATCCATGATTGCGGGGAGAAAATGCTGACCACAGCTGAAGCAACGGCACAAGCAGCGGGTATCCCGGTTGAAACCCGATTGATTCCATCGAACAATGAACGAATTGCCAATATTCTGGTGGAAGAAGCAAAGCGCTGGCAGGCGGAA
>JACTML010000183.1 GCA_014584635.1 Nitrosomonas eutropha
TCAATCTGTCCGATCAGGGGTAGTTTGATGGCAAATGGATGTGGCTTGATGCCGAAGGTGAGTCCGAGCAGGTTGATTTCATAGCCTTCTACGTCACTGACGATGACGCCGAACAGGCCGAGTACGGAAAGCTGCCAGCCGCTACCGCTGGGTGCGGTGGCGGTGATGTTGTCTCCCAGATAATCTTTACCGATGGCGGTGGGTGGCAGGTTCAGTCCGATTTCCGGTACAGCACGCGAGAGCCATGCGGTAAATGTATTCGAATTCGGACCAGGCCAGATGGTATATTCCTCCGCGTAGGGATAGGTTTGTGCTGCTGCGTCAACCCGTTTGATCAGTTCGTCTACGCCTTCTCCCCGTTTTTCCGCCAGCAGCACCGGAGCGTTACCAAACCAGCGTCTGTCTGGCGCCTGTTCATGAATTGCAACCACTGAGCCACCCCAGCGCGCGTACCATCCGGCGACTTCATACACCGTAAATGATTTGGCATGCGAGGGTTTGGCAGCAAACCAGGTGTGTACTCCAAAAATTCCCCGCCAGCTGTAGGCACGTGCGGCATAGACCTGAATAACCGCTTCCGGTGTTTGCGCTGGATCAGGCGCAATCCCCGTTCGTGCACGACTGGCCGTTCTCCAGTCAGAACCGCCGAAATTACAGCTCACCACAATAGCAATCAGCGTAAGAACAACTGCATAATTGCCAATATTTTTGACAGCCATCACAATCAACCTTTTTTATTGCGATTTCACCTGATGCTGCAAATGCGCAGGGGCCTGTTCAGGATTTTGGTCAAGGGAAGCAGTGCCAGGCGAAATTGAATGAGGGAGCGGAACATATTTGAAGCAGGTGAGCATTTCAAGTTCAATTTTAACGCCGTAGTGCGCTCTTCAGTGGGGGATTGAGCTACTTCCAAGGAAAGATTTGATCCGATTCACTCGCTCAGCATGAACCTGATGTTTAATGCGCAACGGCAAATCAGCATCATCGGCATGAGCGCGTTCAATTTGCCTGGCAATGGCACCACCATCCACGCTATTGGCAGCTTGTAATGCCCGGCTTAAATGCTCAGTCTGGGGATAGGGATGTTCAGCAAAACCGGATCGACCATGAAAATCACTGGCGCAGGCTTGCAAAAAAGCAGTGAAGCGTGCTGGTTTACGGTAGGCATCGGTCGCTTGCAACATATCTGCAATGGTAGCGGGGCGTAATTCCAATGCACGATGCACGGTGCCATGAAAACGAGCGACCAATAGCGCCAGATCACGACATTCGCGCGGTACCCGAATACGCTCACACAGATCGGCTACCAGTTTCACACTGCGCGCTTCATGGCCGATATGACGTGGCCATTCTTCTGGCGGTGTGGTACCTTTTCCCAGATCATGCACCAAACCGGCAAAGCGCACTTCCATGGGGTAATGTTGGGATGCGGCATAATCAATCACCAGCATGGTATGGACGCCAGTATCAATTTCCGGATGCGCATGCGCAGGTTGCGGCACGCCAAACAACGCATGCACCTCCGGCAAAATGCGCGCCAGTGCGCCACATTCCCGCAATACATGAAACATGCGCGAAGGATGCTGTTCCATCAAACCGTTGGCCAGTTCCTGCCAGACCCGCTCTGCCACCAGCGCTTCGGTCTCGCCAGCATGCACAATCTCTTGCATCAGTTCAAACGTTTCCGGCGCGACCTGAAAACCAAAACGCGCTGCAAAACGGGCCACACGCAGTATTCGCACCGGATCTTCCACAAATGCCGGGCCAATATGGCGCAAAACGCCTGCCTGCAAATCAGCAATACCGCCAAACGGATCGATAATTGTGCCTGCACTATCTTTGGCGATGGCGTTGATGGTTAAATCGCGCCGCGCCAGGTCTTCCTGCAAAGTCACACCTGGTGCAGCGTACACTTCAAAACCTTTGTAGCCTTGGGCAATTTTACGCTCGGTACGCGCCAGGGCGTACTGCTCTTGCGTTTCGGGGTGCAGAAATACCGGAAAATCCTTGCCTACCGGACGATAGCCTAACTGCACCATTTCTTCCGGAGTGGCACCTACTACGACATAATCCTGATCCTTGACAGGCAGCCCCAGCAATTCATCGCGTATTGCACCTCCTACCCGGTAAATCTTCATGTTTGCTGCATCAATTCTTGGGGGCAACCACGCCCAGCCGCTGTTTCAGGGTAGGCCGATCAGGTTGTCCAAAGTTACTGGCGTAGTACATCGAGTTGCTCAGCACAACCTTGACATAGTCACGTGTTTCGTTGAATGGAATGGTTTCGGCGTAAATCGCCCCTTCCAGCGGCCGGGTATCTCTCCATTGTCTGGCCCGGCCCGGTCCGGCGTTATAGGCGGCGGCAGCCAATAGTGGCTGATCATCCAGCTGATCCAGCACATGCTTCAGGTAGTAGGTCCCCAATTGCAGATTGGTATTGATATCAGTCACCAGCCCGGTATGAAAATCACGCACACCCAGTTTGCCAGCCACCCATTTGGCGGTTGCCGGCATTAGCTGCATCAGGCCGATCGCACCGGCACCTGACCGGATATCTGCGATAAAGCGGCTTTCCTGTCGTATCAACCCGTATACAAATGCTTCATCCAGCTGCTGTTGCCGCAGAACGGGACGCATTTGTTCACGATACGGTGCCAGATAACGCAGGTTGAAGTCGTGATGGGTAACGGTTTTAATGGCTGTATTGATAGCGCGATCATAGATCCCGTAGCGCTGGGCCACTTTGGCTGCAGCCAGCAGTTGCGCATCATCAAAATGCTGTATCGTCCAGATCCATTCGCGGTTTGCTTCCACCCGCTGATTGAGCCGATACAACGTCAGCGCCCGGCGAATACCCGGATTCTGTTCCATCCGATACACTTCCTGGGGTTTGATCTGATACTCGGCGGCGGGAACACTCAGCATTTCGCCCAATTCTTCTCTGGCCATCTGTCCGTAGAAACTATGCTCATGGCTTAAAGGAATCAGCAAGGTATTGGCTTCCACAGTCTTTTTACTGACTTTCAGCGCGCGGGCACGCCAGTAACGCCAGACATCCTCCTGCTGCATGGCAACCGGCATTTGATCGATACTGTCCTGTAAAACTTTCCAGTTGCCTGCACGCAATGCTATCCGGGCTTTCCACGCATGTTTGACATCCGATAATGGATAAGCGTGTTTTCCCTGCGTTGCCTGCATGAACCAGTTGAGTGCACGTGCATCCTGCCTGATGGCTGCCCAGTAAGCAAGATTGCCCATGAAATAGGATTGATCTGTCTCTGAGAACCAGCTGCGCACTTTATGCCAGCGTGCATACGCCTGATTGGTATCGCTACGCAACAGCCGTAATAATGCAAACAGTGCGATTTCCCGATCCGCGCGGGATTTAAAAACAGCCTGACGGTCAAGATAGCGTCTGGCATCTTTGGCAGCAGCTCCCAATTTTTGCAAATCAAGTGCCTGCTGGCGCGGCAGATATTTGTTGACGCTTCTGGCTACGCTGGTATTACCCGCTTCCAGCGCCAGCCTTATCCGGGTCCAGATATCCTCTGTTGAAATAACGCCCGTTCCAAGTAACGTATCAAATACAGTCACGCAGCTGGCCGGCATATCACGCCCGGTAAACCAGAGCGAGCGCGCCTCTGCGGCAGCGGTTTTATCTCTGGCAAGACGCGGCTGCAACGCATAACACTGCAAGTTATCCTCCCTGTTGACCAGTTTCGGATATTCCTCGGCAAACAATGCCCATTGCTGGCGCTTGCCGAGCAATTGCAGCCAGTCTGCGCGTAACCTGTCCGCTACCAGACTGCCTTCGTGACGCGCAAGAAAGGCTTTGATCGTCCCAGTATCTGCAGATGGCAGAAACAGGCGCAGCTGGAAATATTCGGCATAAGGAGACAATACATGGCGCTTCATACGCTCAGCATATTCGGCTACACGCACGGCATCCCCCGTCCGGAACGCTTCCCGTATTTTCAGATAATCCTCGTCTCCCCCAGCAAGCAGTAACTGTGTCCAACACAACAATAACAATCCGGCAAACACCTTACCCATAACCGACCCATCCATTCAAAACCATCATCAAGATTGAATCCAATTATGCAACCGGCTGATCTGCTCATAAACCAATTGCGACACATCCAGCCTACAGGAGAAATGCTCTTTTCATATTACAATAAGGAGAGATATCGCTCATCTGTTACTGCAATCAAACCGTTCGAGATGAACACAAAACGCATGATGTACAATTTTGCGTTCATCCCCACAACTGCCTTACAGAAACATCATCAAATAACACCCTGCGCCAGCATGGCCTCCGCCACTTTCACAAATCCGGCAATATTGGCACCGTCAACATAATTAACCGTACCATTATTTTTCCCGCCATATTCGATGCAAGAGCGGTGAATGGCGCGCATGATTTCATGTAAACGCATATCCACTTCGCCACTTGTCCAGGACAGCCGCATGGCCTGCTGACTCATTTCCAGACCGGAAGTGGCTACTCCGCCAGCATTGCTTGCCTTGCCTGGTGCAAACAATATTTTTGCATAATGGAAGCGCTCTATCGCCCCGGCAGTACAAGGCATGTTTGCCCCTTCAGCCACACAGCTCACACCGTTCTTGACCAGAGCGATGGCATCGTTGTCATTCAGTTCATTCTGCGTGGCACAAGGCAATGCAACATCCACCGGCACATTCCACGGTTTCTCGCATGCAAGGAATTGCGCGCCTATCTTTTCTGCATATTCATTCACGCGCCCATAGTAACGATTTTTGACTTCGGCCAGGGTTGCCAGTTTTTCCGGTGTAAATCCGGCTTCATCCACCACGGTCCCGCTTGAGTCAGAAACAGTCACCACCTTGGCACCCAATGACATTGCCTTATCAATGGCAAACTGTGCCACGTTTCCTGATCCTGATACCGCTACACGCATCCCTTTCAGGGAACGTCCGGCATGGTTCAGCATCTCTTCAGTAAAATAGACCAGACCATAACCGGTTGCTTCCGGGCGCAACAGTGATCCGCCGAAACTCAGCCCCTTGCCGGTAAACACGCAATCCGACCGGTTAGTCAGTTTCTTGACCATACCGGCCATGTAACCGACCTCCCTGCCTCCCACGCCGATATCTCCGGCGGGAACATCGGTGTCCGCTCCGACATGCCGGAACAATTCAGTTGCGTACGCCTGACAGAAGCGCATGATTTCACCCGGGCTTTTACCTTTTGGATCAAAATCCGCTCCCCCCTTGCCTCCCCCCATGGGTAACGTGGTCAGTGCGTTTTTGAAAGTCTGCTCAAAGGCGAGGAATTTGAGAATGGAAAGGTTAACGGATGGATGAAAGCGTGTTCCGCCTTTATAAGGGCCAATGGCGGAATTATATTGAATACGGTAACCGCGATTGACTCGGACTTCGCCGCGATCATCCATCCACGCCACTCGAAATATGATTGCGCGCTCCGGCTCAATCAGTCGATCGAGCAATCCCTGATCAGCGTAACGGGAGCGATCTATGATAAAAGGCCACAAGCTTTCAACGACTTCAGATACAGCCTGCAGAAACTCCGGTTGCCCCGGATTTCTTTCAGCAACATAATTCTTGAATTCCTCGAT
>JACTML010000118.1 GCA_014584635.1 Nitrosomonas eutropha
GGCGTCACACATGCCACTGGCCGAAATAACAATTGCACCGGATTTCATGTGATTGAGCCGGATGGAATCCTCGATCTCCCGCACAAAATGAACCCGCAGGTTTTTATTGTGCTGACTGTGCCAGTTCATGATGTCGAGTGTTTCTTTATCAAGCAGTTCTCTGTGCCTGAGTGTCACTTCCGTGGCAGCTAATGCCATGGGCGAATCCACATAAATATCCATTGCTCCCAGACGCTTCTGTCGCTGCAGATCGGTCAGTAAAAACAACAAATCCTGCGTACGTCCAACAGTAAACGCCGGTACGATAATATTGCCGCGTTTATGAAGCAGCGTCTGACAAATAATTTCCACCATTTCATCACGCGTATCCTGCAAACTGCGATGACAACGGTTACCGTAAGTGGATTCAACCAGCAGATAATCAGCTTCCTGGATCAGCACCGGATCACGAACAATAGGATGGCCTGGCTGTCCCAGATCACCCGAGAAAACAATTTTTTTCTGTCTGGGGCCGGATTTCAGCCAGACTTCGATGATGGCTGATCCAATAATATGCCCGGCATCGCGAAACCGGCACCGTACTGACGGATGCGGCTGACATATATCGTCGTAGTCAACGCCCCGCATCTGCCTGAAAAATGTCTCTGCCTGGGTCACGGTATAAAGCGGTGCATTTTCATAACGCGGCGAACGTTTATTACGCATCGCCGCTTTTGTATACCATTCCGCTTCTTTTTCCTGGATATGAGCACTGTCTCTCAGAATGATTGAAAGCAGATCTGCTGTGGCCCGGGTCATATAGACCGGCCCTCTGAACCCAAGCACGCTCAAACGCGGCAATAATCCGGAATGATCGATATGCGCGTGTGTCAGTAAAACAAAATCTATTGATTCCGGATTAAAGTTGAGCGCCGTATGATTTTTGCGATTGGCATCCCGTCCGCCCTGGAACATGCCGCAATCCACCAGGAAACGTACTTCATCCGTTTCAATCAGATAGCATGATCCGGTTACTTCTCCAGCCCCGCCCAGAAAGGTAATCTGCATAAGAACCTACATTTCATCAAGAATATGCAGAACACCTTGAGCCACCCATTTCATTTCTTCTTCATTAATGATGTAGGGTGGCATGATATAGACTGAATTACCCAAAGGGCGTATCAGCAATTGTTGTTCCAATCCTCTTTGTGTAAACCAGCGAGCAAAGTCTGGTCTGGGATTCTCTACCTCAAATGCCCAGATCATGCCACAGTTACGAAAATTTCTGACACTCGAATGCTCCCGGACGGGTTGCAGGTACTGGTTAAAAACATCCGTTTTCTTGCGGTTTACTTCAATCACATTATCCTGTTCAATGATGTCCAGTGATGCTAATGCCGCACGACAGGCTAGCGCGTTCCCCGAGTGAGAATGGGAATGGAGAAAAGCTCGGCTGGTCTCGTTGCAATAAAATGCCTGATAAATATTGTCATGGGTGATAACTACAGAAAGTGGCAAGTAACCGCCACTTAATCCCTTGGCAAGGCTCATGAAATCCGGTGTGATTCCTGCCTGTTCACAGGCAAACAAAGTACCTGTTCGGCCAAATCCGACTGCAATTTCATCGGTAATCAAATGTACCTGATATCTATCGCAAATCTCTCGTGCCTTGCGCAGATAGACAGGATGATACATTCCCATACCACTTGCTCCCTGAATCAGGGATTCCAGAATCAACGCTGCCGTGCTCGCATGGTGTTGCGCAAGATAGTCCTCCAGCTCAGCCGCAGCTTTCAGCGCGTGTGCTTCCGGCGTCACTCCCGCTTCAGCAAAGCGCCAATCCGGTGTCGGCATCGGGTGTGCGGGACGTAACAACGGCGCATAGGTCTGTCTGAAAAGAGGAATATCTGTAACTGACAATGCCCCCAGAGTCTCTCCGTGATAGCCATTTTGCAAACAGAGGAAGCGCGTTTTGCCAGGAAAACCACTTTGCTGCCAATAATGAAAACTCATTTTCAGCGCAATCTCATTGGCTGATGAACCATCACTGGCATAAAAACAGTGACTCAGATCACCTGGTGTGATTGTGGCCAGCCGTTCTGACAACGCTATTACCGGTTCATGCGCCAGCCCGGCCAGCATCGCATGTTCCAGTTTACCCAGCTGATCAACAATGGCTGCATTGATCCGGGGATTGCAGTGTCCAAATAAATTAACCCACCACGAACTGATTGAGTCCAGATAACGTTTGCCTCCTGCATCATACAGCCACACGCCTTCCCCTCTGGTAATTAATACCGGCGGAAACGCTTCATGGTGCTTCATTTGAGTACACGGGTGCCACACGGCCTGCTGATTATTTAAATGTATTTTTTTTTCATTCACTGTCTTGAAATTCCTTATGACAACCCCTATTATTAGCACTCAGCTCGGACGAGTGCTAATAACGGGCATTTATGAAGCTCGTAATTTTTTAATGCTGCTCACCGAGCCAGATTGAATAAATAACCGAATTCTTATTTTTATCAACCATTGTAGGAGAAAAGGACTATGAATATTCGCCCTTTGCATGATCGCGTAATTGTTAAACGGCTGGAAGAAGAACGCAAGACAGCATCCGGCATTGTTATCCCGGATACCGCTGCAGAAAAACCGGATCAAGGTGAAATCATTGCTGTTGGCAAAGGAAAGGTTGGTGATGATGGCAAGATTCGTACGCTGGAAGTTAAAGTCGGGGACAAGGTGCTTTTCGGAAAATACGCCGGCCAGGCTGTAAAAATCAAAGGCGAAGAGTTTTTGGTAATGCGCGAAGAAGACATCATGGGTGTGATTGAAGGTTAATTGATCATTAAATAACTAACTGAATTCAGGAGAAAAGACATGGCAGCAAAAGAAGTAAGATTTGGAGACGCAGCACGCAACTCTGTGATTAACGGTGTCAATGTACTGGCTGATGCAGTCAAGGTAACGCTGGGACCAAAAGGACGTAATGTCGTGCTGGAACGTTCCTACGGCGCACCCACCATTACTAAGGATGGTGTATCTGTTGCGAAAGAAATTGAACTGAAAGACAAGTTTGAAAATATGGGCGCCCAGATGGTTAAGGAGGTTGCCAGCAAAACTTCAGATACAGCCGGAGATGGTACAACAACCGCAACTGTTCTGGCGCAGGCCATCGTCAAGGAAGGCATGCGTTATGTTGCAGCCGGAATGAATCCAATGGACTTGAAACGCGGCATTGAAAAAGCAGTAAGCGTTGCTGTTGCTGAATTAAAAACTCTCTCCAAGCCCTGCTCCACCAGCAAGGAGATTGCCCAGGTTGGCAGTATTTCCGCCAACTCTGATACCGAGATCGGCAAAATCATTGCTGAAGCAATGGATAAGGTCGGCAAAGAGGGTGTTATCACTGTGGAAGATGGTTCTGGCCTGGAAAATGAACTGGATGTTGTCGAAGGAATGCAATTTGATCGCGGCTACCTCTCGCCCTATTTTGTCAGCAGTGCAGAGAAGCAGATCGCAGCGCTTGAAAATCCTTTTATTCTGTTGCACGACAAAAAAATATCCAATATCCGCGACCTTCTGCCGGTTCTTGAACAAGTCGCCAAAGCCGGCAAACCATTGCTGATTATCGCTGAAGATGTCGATGGCGAAGCCTTGGCAACACTGGTTGTCAACAACATTCGCGGCATTCTCAAAACATGCGCAGTTAAAGCCCCTGGTTTCGGTGATCGCCGTAAAGCCATGCTGGAAGATATTGCAATCCTGACCGGCGGTACAGTAATCGCCGAAGAAGTTGGTTTATCTCTGGAAAAAACCAGACTGGAAGATCTGGGTCAGGCCAAGCGTGTTGAAGTGGGTAAAGAAAATACCACTATTATCGATGGCGCAGGCGATGCCAAAACGATTGAAGCGCGTGTTGCACAAATTCGCAAACAGATTGAAGAAGCAACCAGCGATTACGATCGCGAAAAACTTCAGGAACGTGTCGCTAAACTGGCAGGCGGTGTCGCTCTGATCAAGGTTGGCGCTGCGACAGAAGTTGAAATGAAAGAGAAAAAAGCCCGCGTTGAAGATGCTTTTCACGCAACGCGCGCAGCAGTCGAAGAAGGTATTGTTCCTGGTGGTGGCGTCGCCCTGCTGCGCACAATCAATGCTGTGAGCAAGGCAAAAGGGGATAACCATGATCAGGATTCCGGCATTAAAATCGTTCTGCGTGCATTGGAAGAACCGCTGCGCCAGATCGTAACCAACTGTGGTGATGAAGCTTCTGTGGTCGTCAACAAAGTTAAAGAAGGCCAAGGAAACTTTGGTTACAATGCAGCAACAGGTGAATATGGTGACCTGGTCGCTATGGGTGTGCTGGATCCGACCAAAGTAACCCGTTCAGCTTTGCAGAACGCCTCATCCGTTGCAGGTTTGATTCTGACAACAGCCGCGATGGTCGCTGAACTTCCCAAAGAAGAATCTGCCGGCGCAGCTATGGGCGGCGGCATGGGAGGTATGGGCGGCATGGGTGGCATGGATATGTAACCTGTCCAAATCCGTCTATCTGTTAACACTAGAAAACCACAACGGATCGGCACATAAAACCGAACGTTGTGGTTTTTTGATTTTTATCGGTCATGCTGAGATAAATATATTGGATACTTTAAAAACTTATCCGGAAGACCGGAATTTGCTTAAGGATCGAGTCATTCTGGTTACAGGCGCAGGACAGGGCATTGGACGCACTGCGGCGCTTACATTTGCGGAACATGGCGCTACGATTATTCTGCATGGTCGCAAAACCGAGAAACTTGAACAGGTTTACGATGAAATCGAGATGCTTGGCAAGGCAGCGGCAATCATTCTGCCGCTTGATTTTGAACAGGCTACCGAAGATAACATTGCCGAACTGGCTGAAGCAATTGCCTCCCAGATCGGCCGGCTGGATGGCATTTTACACAATGTTGCCTGGACCAGTGGTCCGATGCCGCTTGAATTTCACACACTGGCACACTGGCAAACCACCATGCAGATCAATCTTCTTATTCCTGCAATGCTGAATCGTGCCTGTTTTCCGTTACTCAAGGCGGCTCCGGACGCCAGCGTAATTATGACGGGCGATTCACACGGTCATGTTCCTGCAGCTTACTGGGGTGCTTTTGCCGTGGCGAAAGCGGGCGTGGAAGCATTGGTCAGGATTCAATCCGAAGAATGGGAGCTGTATCCCAATGTGCGAATCAACACATTGATTCCTGGTGCCGTAAATACACCACAACGTACCAAAACTCACCCTGGCAGCAACAACCGGCTATTACCCAAACCGGCAGATTTGATGAAAACCTATCTTTATCTAATGGGGCCAAACAGCGGCGGAGTAACTGGCAAAACTTTCAATTGCCAGAAAGACTGATCGAATCAGGAAGCCTGTTTCGGTCATTAGAAGCGAGTATAATCAGGCAAAAAAAGAGGAAAGATAGCGAATTTGTCATGAAGCATGATTGCGTCAGAATCAGGCGCACGAGCAAAGATCATTTTGTTTCAGAAAATTTTAAATCTTGCTGCCCTTTAAACGGGTCTGGCGCGCGAAAGTGGCGGAATTGGTAGACGCACCAGATTTAGGTTCTGG
>JACTML010000053.1 GCA_014584635.1 Nitrosomonas eutropha
TTGAGAGAATAGATATGTTCCAGAACAGAGCGTCTGCCTGAGTTCATTTGATATTGTTGTAAATAAAAATTGGTACGAATTTTGTAACCGATAATCCTGAGCCTAAAGCCAGATCAAAAGAAAGGAGATTGTCAATCACTTTATCAGTTACTTCTGTTACAGTACGGCCGGTATTCTTTTTTCAAAGAGGTGAGTTTATGTATAAAGCAATAGTAGTAACTGCATCGCTGACTGCGTTTATTATTTCTGGATGTGCTGACATGACTGCAACACAGCGGGGATCTGGCACAGGTGCGTTAATAGGAGCAGGTACAGGTGCTGCAATTGGTGCATTGGCTGGAGGCGGCAAAGGTGCTGCAATTGGTGCCGGTGCTGGTGCGGCATTGGGAGCTGGCGCCGGTTACCTGTGGTCGAAGAGGATGGAAGAACAAAGAATTCAAATGGAAAATGCCACTGCCGGAACAGGTGTAATGGTATCGCAAACAGCAGATAACCGACTCATGCTGAACATTCCCAGTGATATTTCATTTGATACAGGAAGTGCCCAGATCAAGCCGGGTTTTCGCCCGATTCTGGATAGCTTTGCAACCAGTTTGTTGAATAACCCTGGTACTCAAGTAACGATTATTGGACATACTGATAATACCGGTAGCGATGCGGTCAACAATCCGCTGTCTATAAATCGTGCGGCCAGCACAAGAGAATATCTGGCCGGTCGTGGTGTTCCATTTCAGAGAATCCAGATTGACGGTCGTGGCTCATATCAACCGGTTGCTTCAAATGATACTGTTGCCGGTCGGGCAAAAAATCGCAGAGTAGAGATCTATGTTTCAGAAACACAAGGTGGATCAATTCAATAAGCTCAATGAAGTGAATGACTGATATTTATGGCTGATACAGAAAATACCAATAAGGAAGCATGGGAGAGAGAAACACTGAAAAATCTGGTGTTCTCCTCTTTAAAGGAGCAAAAAAAAGCACGTAACTGGGGTATCTTTTTTCGTTTATTGACTTTTTCTTATTTATTTACACTGCTTTTTTGGGGATTGGGCTGGCTGGATGCTGAATCAGTAGGAGGGGGTAGCAAGCACACAGCTCTGATTGATTTGCGTGGTGAAATTACTTCAGATGGCTTGAATAGCGCGGAAAATATCACTACCGGATTAAAGAAAGCATTTGAAGATAAAAATACGGCAGGAGTAATACTGCGGATTAACAGCCCTGGTGGCAGCCCGGTTCAGGCAGGTGCTGTCAACGATGAAATACACAGGTTGCGTATACAATATCCTGATATTCCCTTATATGCTGTAGTTGAGGATATTTGCGCTTCTGGAGGATATTACATTGCTGTTGCAGCAGATAAGATTTTTGTAAACAAGGCCAGTATTATGGGATCGATTGGCGTACTGATGGACGGCTTTGGATTTACCGGAACGCTTGAAAAATTGGGAGTGGAACGTCGCCTGCTGACAGCTGGAGAAAATAAAGGATTTCTTGATCCTTTTTCTCCTTCTGATCCGGGGCAAAGAGAACATGCGAAAAAAATGCTGGCGGAAATTCATCAGCAGTTTATTCAGGTTGTTCAGGATGGCAGAGGAGGGCGTTTGAAAGATAATCCCGAAATTTTTAGCGGTATGGTCTGGACAGGGGCCAAAAGTATAGAGCTGGGCTTGGCCGATGCTTTGGGTAGTACTGATTATGTCGCTCGCGAAGTAATTCAGGCAGAACGCGTTGTCGATTACACTGTTCAGGAAGGGATTACGGAACGCTTTGCCAAACGCTTTGGCCGGGTTGCAACAGATTTGCTGGCGGATACCAGATTTGCATGGTTTATTCGTTAGGGCTGTTTAGGCGGGATTGACAAAGCTGACATCAATGAGCTGAAGGCTGATCGATCTGATTAGGGTGCCATGTTACAACCAATCCGGTACTCCCTTCCGGTGTTTGAAAGTTGCAATTAATCCCGATTCCGGCAACCCAGACAAGCTGATCTTCGCAAAACAACAGGGGCAAAGTTCTACGTTCCCAGGGGGGGATTGCTGCTTCCTGCAAGATTTTTTTCAGACTGCGTTGGGGACGTTTACAATCCGGCTGAAATCGCTCTCCGCCAGATCTCGAGCGGATCGTAACAATTGACTGATCCAGTTTAGCCAAATCAATGCCTGCATTATTGTGTCGGGTAAATTCAAGTACGCCTTTCAACGGTTCAAGAGTCAGATACTGTTCACCGTGCCAAATAACAGGTGATATTGATTCCGACGAGAAATCGGAAGCTAAAAATTCGATTAGCCCGCGATGGCAGCGAATTTCCAGGGTATCTATCACAAATCGGAATTGGTTATCATTTTGTATGTTGCGTAGTTGGCGCAGAATTTCTTCCAGCTTTACAGAACTCGGTAGTCGAACCGTTTGTTGTGCCAGCAGATAACGCAACAAATTCTTGGCGCGGACGAAATCAAGTTTGCGTAAGCCTCGCAAGCTTAACTTGCCTGAATACATAGTATTTTCAATGTCTGTTTTTGCCAGTTCATCCAGTAGGTAAGCCGCTTCGCCAAGGTGTCGTGTAGAGCGAGATAATGTCTTGCGGTAAGCTGGATAGCGTTGTTCCAGTGCGGGAAAAATCTGGTGTCGCAGGAAATTGCGATCGTAGGAAATATCCTGATTGCTTTCGTCAGTTATCCATGACAAGTTATGCAATTGTGCATACTTCAGAATTTCCGAGCGCGGAATATTGAGGAGTGGTCTGAGCAATTTGAGGGTTTTTCCCGGTTCAAATAATCTGACTATTGGCATGGCACTGAGTCCTTTAACTCCTGCACCGCGCAACAGTTGCAACATCAATGTTTCGACCTGGTCATCCAGGTGATGTGCCAGCAAGATGTAGTCAGCCTGAATTTGCCTGAATATTTTGTAACGGGCTTCTCTGGCGACGGCTTCCAGGCTTTCCTGTGGCTGCTTACTGATCTTTAATCGGTGGATAGTTAAAGGGATGGCTGCGCGGTTGCAAAGTGTTTGACAGAAAGTACTCCATTGACTGGAGTGCGCACTAATGCCATGTTCGACATGAATTGCGGATACGTCTATTTGTACTGATTGGGATTGGGAAAATTTTGTAAGCAGATGCAGTAATACTACTGAATCTACACCACCACTCAGAGCGATTACTAAACGATCGCCGGATTGGATTTGTTCGCCAAGGTTGTGAAAAAAACAGCTGGTTATCTCGTCAATCGGGCTGATTGATTTTGAATTTGCCATATCCCAGCAATCGGTCAAGACGTTTTTGCAATAGTGTTTCCAATGGAACGTCTTGCAGTTTTCGAAGTGATTCCTGTAATGCCTGTTTGACGGATTGCATCACAGCTGGATAGTCACGATGCGCGCCACCAATTGGCTCGGGAATAATAGTATCAATTAACGCCATTTCTTTGAGCCGGTCAGCAGTAATGCCTAATATCTCGGCTGCATCTGATGCTTTGTCTGCGCTCTTCCATAAAATGGATGCACATCCTTCTGGTGAAATTACTGAATAGATTGAATATTGCAGCATCAAACTGGTATCACCCACGGCGATGGCCAATGCGCCCCCAGATCCACCTTCCCCGATAATAATGCAAATGATCGGAATTTTTAATCCTGCCATGACATAAAGATTTTTGCCTATGGCTTCGGATTGTCCGCGTTCTTCGGCGTCTATACCAGGGTAAGCCCCCGGTGTATCAATGAAGGTGATCAGCGGAATTGAGAATTTTTCTGCAAGGCGCATGAGACGAAGTGCTTTACGGTAGCCTTCCGGCTTGGGCATACCAAAGTTACGATAAATTTTTTCCTTGGTATCATGCCCTTTTTGATGTCCGATTAACATCACCGTTTGGCCGTTAAAATGTGCTAATCCGCCGACAATAGCCCGATCATCCGCAAAATTCCTGTCACCGTGCAGCTCTTCAAAATCTGTGAAGAGATGTTTTATATAATCGAGCGTGGATGGGCGTAAGGGGTGCCGCGCTACTTGTGAAATTTGCCAGGGAGTAAGTTTTGCATAGACACTTTTGGTCAACCCCTGACTTTTTGCTTGTAAACGGGTGATTTCAGCCGAAATATCCAGTGCGGAATTGTCCTGAGCAAAACGTAATTGCTCTATTTTTGCCTCAAATTCCTCAATGCCCTTTTCGAAATCCAGAAAAATATTTTTCATGCAAATTGGTATGGTTAAAGGAAGCAGGTAAGCGTGATGACACAGAGATTCTGCATCATATTAATTAGTTTGGATATTCAAAATAAAGGAATGTATGTAAAACTGAGAGCTAATATGTTTGCAGTTGCTGCAAAGCGATTATTGTTTGATGACCTCAAATCCGGCATCTGCTACTGCTTGGCTGAGAATTGTATCTCCACAGGAACCGTCGTGCTGAATAATTGCATGTGCGTCGTTGAGCGAGACTTCAACATTACTTACTCCGGGAACCTTTTCTAATACAGCTTTGACGCTGCTGACACACCCACCGCAGGTCATCCCCTGAATATGAATAATAGTCGTTGCCATAGAGAATTTCCTTATTCTAAAAAATAAAACGAATAAAGCTCAGCTTTACCGGAAACCTGAGCTTTTTATGGTGATAATCGTCAGAACCTGCTCAGTGCCTTATTGAAAAGCACATTACGGTGTTAAAAGTGAACGCAAAACGTTCAATACTTTAAGCACATTTCGCTTTTTAACCAGCACCAGGGCCTCAGTCTTTTTCACCGGATAAAGCTAACAATAACTGTACCAAACTTATAAACAGGTTATACAGACTGAGATAGATGCCTAGTGTTGCCATGATGTAATTGGTTTCGCCGCCACTTACAATCCGGCTTACATCGAACAGGATAAATCCCGAGAAAAGCAGTATTGCAGCGGCGGAAATAGCCAGTGAGATTGCCGGGATTGCCAGAAATAAATTAGCCAGAGATGCCAGAATAACCAGTATCAGCCCCGCCAGCAAAAAATTTCTGAGAAATCCGAAATCTTTGCGCGTGATCGTGGCTACGCTTGCCAGAGTAAAAAAAATGATACCTGTTCCTGCAGCTGCCAGGCCGATTAATCGAGCGCCATTACTGAACTGTAAAGCATATTGTAATAAAGGGCCCATCCACCATCCCGCAACAAAAGTGAACAGAAAAAGAAGGGCTATCCCCCACATACTGTTGCGTGTGGCGCTAACAGCAAACATTAACCCAACCATTGCGGCTAGCATCGCAAGTGATCCGATAACTGGAGATTGTGCCAGGAACGAAAAATCTGTATTAACACCAAAAGCCGAGCCAACCATGGTTGGAATCATGGTTAAGCCGAGCATTAAATAAGTATTTCTCAATACTTTGTTGCGTACACTTGGGTTCAATGCTGTTAGTGCGGGCGCTGCATATTTGTAGTCCGGTTGCATATCTTTTATTCCCTCTTGAGCTTAGCTAAATATAAACAGCTTAGGCTACCTTGAGAAGGTAAAAGTTGCAATTCGATTTTGAGTTACGGGAATATCCATTTTATTAAGATGGTTTTTATGGATTATTTATCTGGTTTCTTGTATTTGTGCATAT
>JACTML010000027.1 GCA_014584635.1 Nitrosomonas eutropha
ATCGAGCAGGGCGCACTTGGTCAGAAAAGCGGCAAAGGGATTTACCAGAAACAAGGTAAAGACATTCATGTACTGGATCCGGATACAAATACTTATCAGCTGGCTCAAAGTGAGGTCAACAGTGAGGTGGAGGCACTGCTGAAGGAAAAAGATCCCGCTGTTCGTCTGGCTTCGTTGCGTGAGCATCCGCATCTGCAGGCTCAATTCCTATGGGCAATTCACCGTGATCTGTTTCATTATTGTGCAGTTCAGCTGGCATCTATTGCCGATAACGCACGTGATCTTGATTTTGCTATACGCTGGGGATTTGGCTGGCAACACGGTCCTTTTGAAATCTGGCAGGCAGCTGGCTGGAATACAGTAGCTGACTGGATAGAAGCAGATAGAGCTGAAGGTAAAACCATGGCGGAAACACCGTTGCCAGCCTGGGTGCGGACAGTTGGGCAAGATACCGCGCAGGGCGTGCATACGCAGCAAGGTTCCTATGCTCCCGCTGTGGATAATATGCAGCCACGTTCGCAGCTGCCGGTGTATCAGCGGCAGCTGTTCCCGGACAGGCTGGTGGGTGAGACAACAACTTATGGCGAAACAATATTGGAAACGGATGCTTTGCGCATGTGGCATACCGGTGATCAGATTGCCATTGTCAGTTTCAAAACCAAAAAACATACCATTGATAATCTGGTGCTACAGGGCATGCAGCAGGCGATTGCCGAGGCCGAGCGCTATTTTCGTGCACTGGTGATCTGGCAGACTGAGCCGCCGTTTTCACTGGGCGCAAACCTGAAAAAAGCAACAGAGCGACCTAAGACTGAAGTTTCATCAGCGCCCCCTGCACCACCACCGCCGCCTTCTTTTTTCGAGAAACTGTTTAAACGTGCCAGAAAAGCAACTGAAGCAGCGGTATTGCAGGCTGCGCGCAGTCTGGATATGGCTGACAAGCTCATGGCTGGGAAGCTGGCTGAAGTAGAAGTAATGATCGCCCATTTCCAGCAAATTTCGCAGCAATTGCGCTACAGCGTGATTCCAACAGTAGCGGCGGTCGATAATATGGCGCTGGGAGGGGGATGTGAGTTTGTCATGCACTGTGATCGCGCCGTGGCAACACTGGAAACCTATATTGGCCTAGTGGAAGCGGGTGTCGGATTATTGCCGGCTGGTGGCGGTTGCAAGGAATTTGCCCTGCGGGCAGCACGTAATGCACCAGATGGGGATCCTTTTCCTATGCTGAAACATCATTTCCAGACTGTGGCGATGGCACAGCTGGCAAAAAGTGCAGAGCAGGCCAAAGCGCTGCATTATCTGAAACCTGCTGATGTAATTGTCATGAACCGTCTGGAATTGCTGCATGTCGCCAAGGCACAGGCACAGGCACTGATCGAGACCGGGTATCGTCCGCCGTTGCGTGCGCGTGAGATTGTGGTGGCAGGAGCAACCGGCGCGGCAACGCTTAAAGGCAATATGGTGAACCTGCTGGAAGGCGGCTTTATTTCCGAGCATGATTATCTGATTGGCAGCAAGATTGCGGATGTCGTGTGCGGAGGTGATATTGTTGCGGGTAGCCGGGTGGATGAGGAATGGCTGCTGAAACTGGAACGTGCCGCCTTTATTGAGCTGCTGGCAACGGAAAAAACCCAGGAGCGTATTGCGAATACGCTGAAAACCGGTAAACCACTGCGTAACTGACAAGCGGCGGATACGGTGAAATAACATTCAAGGATGGAAGGAGAAGCTGATGACCAGGCAAGTGCAGGATGCTTATATCGTAGCTGCAACACGCACCCCGGTGGGCAAAGCGCCGCGCGGCATGTTCAAGGATGTCCGCCCGGATGACATGCTGGTGCATGTATTGCAGGCGGTGCTGAAGCAATGCGCAGGATTGGATCCGGCTGCAGTGGAAGACGTGATTGCAGGGTGTGCCATGCCGGAAGCGGAGCAGGGGATCAACGTTGCGCGGGTAGCGTTACTGTTGGCCGGCCTGCCGGACAGCGTGCCGGGCGTAACGGTTAACCGGTTTTGTGCTTCCGGGTTGCAGGCAGTCTCTATGGCTGCTGATCGCGTGCGTCTGGGTGAGGCAGATGTCATCATCGCCAGCGGCACCGAAAGTATGAGTATGGTTCCAATGATGGGCAACAAGGTGGCCATGAATCCGGCATTGTTCAAGCAGGGAGGAGAACAGGTCGCCATTGCTTATGGTATGGGCATTACTGCAGAGAAGGTCGCCGAACAATGGAAAGTCAGTCGCGAAGAACAGGATGCCTTCGCCCTGGAAAGTCATCATCGTGCGATCCGTGCGACTGAGACAGGTGAATTTAGGGATGAAATTACGCCGTATCCTGTTCAGGAAAATCGGCCGGATCTGGCAACCCATAGTATTCATGCCAACTCTGTCATCCGGGATACAGATGAAGGACCGCGCAGGGATACCAGTGCAGAAGCGCTGGCCCGGCTGCGCCCGGTGTTTGCTGCGCATGGCTCTGTCACGGCAGGTAACAGCTCGCAGATGTCGGATGGGGCGGGGGCTGTTGTGGTGGCGAGTGAAGCGGCATTGAAGCGTTTCAATCTGACACCGATCGGACGTTTTATCGGCTATGCGGTCGCAGGTGTGCCGCCGGAAATCATGGGGGTTGGACCTGCCAAGGCCATTCCCAAGGTGCTGCAACAAACCGGCATCCGACAGGATGATCTTGACTGGATCGAGTTGAACGAGGCATTCGCCGCACAAAGCCTGGCAGTGATACATGATCTCGGGCTGGATCATGCTAAAGTCAATCCGTTGGGTGGTGCCATTGCGCTGGGTCATCCACTGGGGGCAACCGGAGCAATTCGGGTTGCAACTTTATTGCATGGCTTGCGTCGGCATCAACTCAAATATGGCATGGTGACCATGTGCATTGGAGGGGGGATGGGCGCAGCCAGTGTGTTTGAAGCGCTGTAGTTATTTCTCCGCTACTCCTTTCTTCTGGCCGGGTATTTGCCCGGCTCAGCTTTAGTTATTAAGCTAATGCTGTCGTTTGCCTGTAAATATTTGTTTGTCATCGACAGAGTAACTGGCTTCTCCCTGGTGTTCCCACCATTCATGCGTTCCTGCAACGTAACGTGCACCTGACGCAGAAACCGCGAGATCGAGTATTTCCCTGCTGTCATCGACAAAAATAAGCGTGACCGTATCATTATTCCGATAAATTGCCTGTATTTGCTGACCCGAATCTGAAACAAAAATTGCTGAATTAATAATTGACGCGGAAGAGATCAGATGGGTACAAGATGCTATCGCGCTCAGAGTGAGCAGAACGAAAAATAAGGCAGCAAATCTGTTTTTATTTGTCATGTGATGGTTTGTTGTACACAGATAAAGAGAGTTTGGTGCAGCCTGATGAATTTGGATCGCTCAGTTAGAAATAATCTGGTTGGAGAGAAGCGATGATGAGAAAGCAATCATACATGAAGAAATTTAAGGTAATTTTGATAATGCCAAGGTGTCTTGAAAATATTGATGACGTACCTATATTAGTACCAGTGTTTCAGAGAGACAGCGTTTGAATGTTGTATGGCTGATTTTTAGGAGTGTCCTGAAACAGAAAAAATCATCCGGGCTGATATGGGGAATGATTGAAATATCCAGCTGGATGGGCGGATCAGGATGTCATGCTGTGCTGAATGATGCCCTGTATTGGTAAATGTTTTTGATTGGGTATGGAGGAAATTATGGCAATTACACGTTATGAACCATGGGGATTATTGACTCAATTGCAACGGGAACTGGAGCAGCGAGTGCGTGATGATATGGCAACAGAGAGTACTTCAGCTGTTGCTGAATGGGCGCCCGCTGTTGATATTAAGGAAGAAGAAGGTAAGTTTGTTTTGCATGCGGATTTGCCTGGTGTAAAACCCGAGGCGATAGAGGTCACCACTGATAATGGCATGCTTACCATCAAGGGTGAAAAGCAGACTGAAGCCAGAACAGAAAAGGAAGGATACAAGCGGGTGGAGCGAACACATGGCTCCTTTTACCGGCGCTTTAGTCTTCCGGATACAGCTGATCTGGGAGCTATTACAGCGACAACCAAAGATGGTGTACTGGTTGTCACTATCCCCAAGCGGGAAGCTGCTCAACCCAAGAAAATCAACGTATCTGCGCAGTAGGATGGGTGCAAACGGGATCTGCGGATCCCGTTTGCATGTAGCCAGCTGACTCAATCTCTCCATTCGGAAGGGCAAGAGAATTCCGTCGTAATTTCCATAGTTGATCCTCTGATTGAAACCTTGAACAGGTTTAGGGCAGATTTTATGCTGTCGCAGTAATAATTTCTCAGGTACTGCGCAGCAGATATTTTTCAGAAAAAGAGGGCAAAATTGTTTTAAGCCACAGGAACTCAGGTAAAATGGCTTAACTTGTGGTTTTTAACTATGAGTGTTTGGCGGTCGCAGGCGTTAACAATTAAAATATCTGATCCAAGGTATTTGATAGTTGGCTGGCTGATTTAACAAGCGGAAACTGTGACGTGTGCGCCAGGTTCTAACGGATTTTTATAGAGGAAATCTTTAATGAAATTTACATATTACATCATCTGTATTCTTGGCCTTAGTGTCACATTAATCGGCTGCGGCAGTGCGGCTCCTGAAATATCTCCTGAAAATTGTGCAGGCAGAGGAATGGAAAGAGCGCTGGATTATTACAAAAACAATGAAACCGAGCGTCAGAAGTTCCTGGATGGATGCGAAGCTTTAAATAAAAAATAATAGTGGTTTTTCACGAGAACCTGTTCAAGGTTTTAATCAGGGAAGGCAAATGTGTCTTTTGGCGAGATGGTGAACAGGTTCCGAAAATTCGGGTTCGATACCAGTTTTTACAATACGCTTGATCGGGCCCGAATTTTTATTCTGCCAGGCGTTTTTTAAGCAACGCGTTAACCTGAGCCGGATTGGCTTTACCTTTCGACATTTTCATTACCTGACCAACCAGAGAGTTGAAAGCCTTCTCTTTTCCTGCACGATAATCGGCAACCTGTTGCTGATTTGCAGTGAGTACTGCATCAATCCATTTTCCGATTTCGCTGTCATCCGAAATCTGTCTGAGATTTTTCGCATCGATAATTGCATCTGCGCTATTGCCATTGCCCTGCCACATGCTGTCAAATATGTCTTTGGCAATTTTCCCCGATACGGTGCCGTCTGAAATACGAAGCAATAATCCTGCCAGCTGCTCGGGGCTGACCAGACACTGGTCGATTTCAAGCTCTTCCTTATGCAATCTTCCGCTGACTTCACCCATAACCCAGTTGGCACAGAGCTTACTTTGCTCTGGCAGAAGCTGGACAGTTTTCTCAAAATAATCGGCCAGTTCACGTGTTGCGGTTAGCACATCTGCATCGTAGGCTGTCAGGCCAAAATCATGGATGTAGCGGTTATACCGGTCTTTGGGCAATTCCGGTAATTGTTCCCTGATTTGTTCTATCCATTCTTCGGGAATGACGACAGGCAGTAAGTCGGGATTTGGAAAATAGCGATAATCATAGGCATTTTCCTTGCTGCGCATGGCACGGGTTTCATCTCGATCGGCATCGTACAATCGTGTTTGCTGGATCAGTTTGCCACCACTTTCCAGGACATCAATATGGCGCGCCACTTCGTACTCAATTGCTTTTTCGAGAAAGCGGAATGAGTTGAGGTTTTTGATTTCGCAACGGGTTCCAAATTCTTTTGAGCCGGCAGGCCGTACGGAAACATTGGCATCGCAGCGGAAGGATCCTTCCTGCATGTTGCCGTCGCAAATACCAATCCAGCGAACCAGTGAATGCAATGTTTTGGCGTAGGCAACGGCTTCGGCACTGCTGCGCATTTCCGGTTCCGAGACTATTTCCAGCAAGCCGGTTCCGGCACGATTAAGATCAATCCCGGTTTTATCGTGGAATCCTTCGTGGGTTGATTTGCCGGCATCTTCTTCCAGGTGGGCACGTGTCAGATGTATGATTTTTTCTTTATCTTCCATCTGGATAGTAATGTGCCCCCCTTCAACGATGGGGTATGCCAGCTGGCTGATCTGGTAACCGCTGGGTAAATCAGGATAAAAGTAGTTCTTTCGGTCAAATACTGAAGGTGAGTTGATCGTGGCGCCAATTGCCAGGCCGAAGCGAATAGCGTACTCAACTGCTTTCCGGTTTAATACCGGTAGTGTTCCAGGTAAGGCGATATCCCCTGCACAAGCCTGTGAATTTGGCTGGGCGCCGTATGCGGTGGACGCACCGGAAAAAATTTTGGATCGGGTTAATAACTGTACATGTACCTCAAGTCCGATGACGGTTTCCCATTGCATGATCAGGTAATCCTTTTCTTGTGACTGCTCGATATTAGTCAGAAAGTGAGTGTTTGGGTATTTTAGAGATTAATTCCCGGTGGAGTAAGTTCGTGCCAGTTTGTTACCTGCTGGTAGCGATGGGCAGTGTTCAGTAACAATGCTTCCCTGAAATAATTACCGATAATTTGCAGTCCTGCCGGCCGTTTGTTGTTGCCAAAACCAATAGGAATTGACATGCCAGGCAAACCGGCAAGGCTGACGGTACAGGTATAGGTATCTGACAAATACATTTGGGTTGGATCGGCGCATTTTTCGCCCAGGTTAAAAGCCACAGTGGGTGAAGTTGGCCCCATCATTACATCACACTGTTCAAAAGCTTTTATGAAATCTTCAGTAATCAGGCGGCGCAGCTTCTGGGCTTGAAGATAGTAGGTTTCGTAGCAGCCATGCGTTAATACATGCGTGCCCATGAGAATACGGCGCTTGACTTCATCGCCAAACCCTTCTGCACGTGTTTTGGTGTATAAATCTTCCAGATTAGTATGGTGAGGCGTGCGGTAACCGTATCGAATGCCATCAAAACGAGACAAATTACTGGATGCTTCTGCGGCAGCCAGTACGCAGTAAACTGAAACTGCGTGTTTGCTGTTGGGCAGAGATACTTCAACAAATGTGGCACCCAGTTTACGATATTCGGCCAGGGCGGTTTCCACGGCACTGGAAACGTCACTGCTGATACCCTCGGCAAAAAATTCCCTGGGTAATCCAATGCGTAACCCGTCTATCGATTTTTCCAGGTCTTGCGTATAGTTTTCTTTTTCTCGTTGCAGGCTGGTTGAATCACGTTCATCAAACCCGATCATGCTGTTTAGCAGCAGAGCGAGATCTTCAGCGGATTTTGCCATGGGGCCTGCCTGATCGATACTGGAAGCAAGCGCGATCATGCCATAACGGGAAACCAGCCCATAGGTGGGTCTGATTCCGCTGATTCCACATAATGCTGCCGGTTGACGAATGGAGCCTCCGGTATCACTGCCGGTTGCGGCTGGTACCAGTCTGGCGGCAACTGCACAAGCCGAACCACCTGAACTGCCGCCAGGAACAGCTTGCCTGTCCCAGGGGTTTTTGACGGGACCATAGTAGGATGTTTCGTTACTGGAGCCCATGGCAAATTCATCCATGTTGGTCTTGCCCAGATTAACCATGCCCGCCCGATCAAGCTGGTTCACCACAGCAGCGTCATAAGGTGAAACAAAATTTGAAAGCATTTTTGATCCGCAGGTTGTCAGCCACCCCTTAGTACAGAACATGTCTTTTTGAGCAACCGGGATACCGGTGAGCGCCGTGAATTGTCCGGAGGCAATCATTTTGTCTGCAGCTTGAGCCTGCTTCAGGCTCTTTTCCTCATCTACCGTAATAAAGGCGTTCAAATCAGGATTGAGCGCCTTGATGCGCGCCAGAAATTCTCCAGCGAGTTCAGCGCTGGATATTTTTTTTTCTGAAAGCAGCAGGGAGAGTTGTTTAAGGCTGGCGTTTAACATGATTTGTCAGTGTGGTGGAATATTCGGGAAATTGACAAGAGAGGACAGGGTTGTAGGTGCCAACGCTATTCGATAACCTTGGGAACCAGGTAATATCCGTTTTCAACCTCGGGCGCAATTGACTGGAACAGCAGATGTTGATCTGTTTCTGTGACAGTATCTTCACGCAGTCTTTGCGTCATGTCGTGAGGATGGCTCATTGGTTTGATTCCCTGAGTATCAACTGTCTGCATCTGCTCGATTAAACTGAATATTCCTGACAGCTGGATCAGGTTTTGCTGTGCTTCCGCCTCGCTGATCTCAATACGCGCCAGCTTTGCAACATGCTTGATATCGTTCAGTGATAGTGTCATTTTTGTAGCTTTCTATTTAAACCGAAACGTGTAATAGAGTATCATGCACACCTGCTAAACGCATATTTTTATACGTCTGCGGCATTTGTTTCAAGTGCGAAATAACGAAATACCTGCAATGCAAAAACACATCGGATCTGTCATACTGGAATATCGTCATTATGTTTAATTTCCTGAGCAATAACTTTCTCGGCAACTATTTTTCGACGGATATGGCTGTTGACCTGGGCACTGCCAATACATTGATTTATGTACGCGGTCAGGGCATCGTGCTGAATGAACCTTCGGTGGTTGCCATACGCCACGAAGGGGGGCCGGGAGGCAAACGCATGATCCAACAGGTCGGGCAGGCGGCAAAACAGATGCTGGGCCGTACCCCGGGAAATATTACGGCAATTCGCCCGATGAAAGACGGGGTAATTGCAGATTTTACGGTCACTGAGCAGATGCTTAAACAATTTATCCGAAAAGCGCATCCTCCCCGTTTGTTTTCGGCAAATCCTCGTATTGTGATTTCAGTTCCCTGTGGCTCAACCCAGGTGGAGCGACGTGCAATCCGGGAAGCAGCCTATGGTGCAGGGGCGCGTAAGGTGGAGCTGATTGAAGAGCCTATGGCAGCAGCACTTGGTGCGGATTTGCCTGTTGAAACACCAACCGGCTGCATGGTAGTTGATATTGGCGGGGGGACAACAGAAGTCGCTGTGATTTCACTGGGAGGCGTTGTGTATTCCAACTCGGTACGAGTGGGAGGGGACCGGTTTGATGAAGCGATTATTAATTACATCCGTCGTAATTACGGGATTATGATCGGTGAAGTAACCGCTGAAATCATCAAATCGGAAATCGGCTCTGCCTATCCGGGTTCAGAAGTTCGGGAAATAGAAGTCAAGGGGCGCAACTTGGCTGAGGGTATCCCGCGCAGTTTTACAATCTCCAGTAATGAGATCCTGGAAGCACTGGCAGAGCCGCTGAACAGTATTGTGAGTGCCGTTAAAACTGCACTAGAGCAAACACCTCCTGAACTTGGTTCCGATATTGCGGAAATGGGAATGGTCATGACAGGAGGAGGGGCGTTGTTGCGGGATATAGACCGTCTGCTTATGGAAGAAACAGGACTGTCAGTTGTTGTTGCAGATGATCCGCTGAGTTGTGTTGTACGAGGAGCAGGAATGGCTCTGGATAGTATTGATCATCCGGTGGGAATTTTTGCCAGAGATTATTGATTATTCCTGTTGCGGCCATTTTCTTATTACACAGCATATACGTGAAAGAGGGTTGAGTACTGGAATTTGCCTTCTGTTTTGCTAATCAGCCAGCTTGTACTGGATACACAATAGCAGCGCTGTAAATCCTGACGGTTAATTTGCTGAAGTGACTGGTCTGAGCAATCTCCGGGCTTGTCCTTGTCGAATTCTCGTTCTTTTCAAGTTTTGAAATACAGGAAATGCTGAGAAGCACCATGCAAACGCCCCCGCAATTTTTCAAGCCAAACTCAAAATCCCTGACGCGGATATTCTTCTTTGTATTGCTTTCTATCTCTGTAATGGTTGCCGATACTCGTTTTAATGCTCTTTCTGAGGTACGACAGGCAATCGCAACAGTCATTTTTCCATTGCAAAAACTGGCCTATTTCCCCTTTTCCCTTCGGGAAAGAATCGAACAATATGTTTCCGATTTCAGGCTTATTGAGGAAATCGATCATCTCAGACGTGAATATCTGAGCAGCCGGTACGATTTTTTTCGGCTACGAACCCTGATCAGTGAAAACGAACGCTTGCGGGCCCTGCTTGGAGCCGCCAAACAAACTGAAGTTCAGACCGTGCTGACTGAAATACTTTACGTGCCGCGAGATCCTTTCAGTCGCAAGGTAACCGTAGGCAAGGGAAGTTCAAATGGCATCAAAGCGGGACAAATTGTGATGGATGATCTCGGTGTAATTGGGCAGGTGACGCGTACTTATCCGTGGACAGCGGAGGTTACCCTGATTACGGACAAAAACCATCTGGTTCCTGTACAAATTGAGCGTAACAGTTTACGCACAGTCATTTCAGGTACGGGCAGAAATGGTGAGCTGGAGTTGCGTTTTTTATCCATCAGCACAGATATTCGCGAGGGTGATTTGCTGATTACTTCGGGAATCGGTGGTGTTTATCCGCCAGGTTTGCCGGTAGGACGGGTGACACATATCGAGTATGATCGTTCCCATAAGTTTGCACGTATTATATGTACACCCGTGGCAGGTGTGGATCGACACAGACAGGTACTGGTTCTGGTCGGTTTACCACTCCCTGCTCCGGAAATATCAGATGATCCCGAACTTCATGCACCCCAGACAAAACGGAAAATTCAGAACCAGGAGTTATGATTACGAAGTTCAGGAATTTTTGCTTCCTGTCAGGAAATCACTGATTTACATCAGTTTAATAGCGGCGGTTTTAATTAATCTGATGCCTTTTGATAAAGTGATACTGGTTTTGCGTCCGGATTTTGTTGCACTGGTATTACTCTACTGGAATATCTATCAGCCGCAACAGGTCGGCATGAGCATCGCTTTCGTAAGTGGTCTGTTCATGGACGTTATCGATATCAGTATTATGGGACAGCACGCCGTGGCATATTGCCTGATTACGTTTTTTGCGCTGCTTCTGCATCGGCGTTTACGTTTGTTCAACGCCTTTCAGCAAATTCCTGCGGTTTTATGGATACTCCTGTCAGGACAGGCTGTTGCATTTTTGGCAAGAGTCCTGGCTGGTACGTATATTCCCGAATGGTATGTTTTTTTATCCAGCGTGATCGGAGCACTGTGCTGGCCGTTGCTGTCTTTTCTGTTGGGAAGTTTTTGTAAACAGCGAATTGATCGTGATGAAGTATGAACGATACAGTTGAGTTGCGCGATCATATCCGTGAAATCCGCTATTTCCGGATCAGATTGATTATTAGTGCGATTGTCGTTGTGGTTTTATTCGGCCTGCTTTTGGGTCGTTTTTTTTATCTGCAGGTATCGCAGGCAGAACACTACACGACGCTTGCAGAAGCCAATCGTATCGCTATTCAGCCGTTAACCCCCAACCGAGGAATTATATTTGATCGTAACGGAGAGATTCTGGCGCAAAATTACACGGCCTACACACTGGAAATTGTTCCTGATCAAGTTAAAGATCTTGATGCGGCCATCGATGAACTGGCTACCATTATTGAAATTACTCCCGAGGATAGAAGGCGTTTTAACAAGCTGAAACGTGACAATACAAAATTTAAGAGTCTGCCAATACGTTCGCGTCTGACAGATTTTGAAGTGGCGCGTTTTGCGGAAAGTCAGTATCGTTTTCCCGGAATGGATATCAAGGCATATCCGCTCAGGCACTATCCAAAAGGAGAACTGGTTTCTCATGTAATCGGTTACATCGGGCGTATCAGCGATAAGGATCTGGAGCAACTTGAGGCAGATAAGCGCTTGAAGAATTATCATGGTTCTACGCATATCGGGCGAATCGGTATCGAAAAGAGCTATGAAAGTGCGCTGCATGGGCAAACTGGCTTTGAGCAGGTTGAAACCGATGCCGTGGGGCGTCCTGTACGTACCTTGTCCCGTGTGGCGCCGGTTGCCGGGAGTGATCTTGCACTTTCTCTTGATATTGGTCTGCAGCAGGCGGCCGTACAGGCTTTTGGGGATTATCGTGGTGCCCTGGTTGCGCTGGATCCCTCCAATGGAGAGATTCTGGCTTTTGTCAGTAAGCCGGGGTTTGATCCTAATCTGTTTGTGGATGGCATCGATCATCTTAACTGGCGCCTGCTGAATGAATCTATCGACCGGCCTTTAAATAATCGTGCTTTGCGAGGAGTATATCCCCCCGGTTCCACCTTCAAGCCGTTTATGGCGCTGGCTGGATTGGAGCTGGGTAAGCGATCGCTTGGTTACGCATTTAATGATCCGGGTTTTTTTAGTTTGCCGGGAAGTTCGCATCGTTTTCGTGACTGGAAACCAGGCGGACATGGTTGGGTTGATTTGCGCAAATCCCTGGTAATTTCATGTGATACTTACTATTACATGCTCGCTCATGATCTGGGCATTACCAATATTCACGATTTCATCGGGCAGTTTGGCTTTGGCAAGGAAACCGGAATTGATATTCCAGGGGAGGCTGCCGGTTTACTGCCCTCTCCTGAATGGAAAAAAAGACGATTTAATCAAAAGTGGCTGCCAGGGGATACCATTTCGGTGGGTATCGGGCAGGGATTCAATTTATCTACGCCTCTGCAACTGACTTTTGCGATGATGTTGCTGGCCAATGATGGCAAAGCCTATCGGCCGCATTTTGTTAAACAGCAGGTGGATCATTACAACAATCTTGTTAAGGATGATTTTGTAGAAGAAGTTTATCGGTTGAATCTGAAGCCGGAATACCTGAATTATGTCAGGCAGGCACTGGCGGATGTCACCCGGCCTGGCGGCACAGCTTCTCGAGCAGGTGCCAATACGGCTTATACCTTTGCCGGCAAAACAGGGACTTCACAGGTGATTAATATCAAACAGGGTGAACGCTACAACGCCAGTAAAATTGATGAGCGACATCGTGATCATGCGTTGTTTACTGCTTTCGCACCCGTAGAGAGTCCCAGAATCGTGTTGACTGTATTAGTCGAAAATGGTGGTTCGGGTGGATCAACCGCAGCACCAATAGCTCGCAAGGTACTGGATTATTTTTTTCTGGGAACAATGCCTGAGCCTGCGGAAAAAGCGGGGTAGAGCATGTGTATTTTTGGATTTCAGCAAGATGTTGTAAATTTCAGGATCTTGCTTACTGGGAAACCTCTGCAAAGATGATTCCTCTGAATATCAAAAAGGTATGGCTTTACTTTACGCGCCATATCGATAATTTTCTGCTTGCCGGAATTTTTCTGCTGATGCTGATCGGGTTGATTGTACTGTACAGCGCGACTGGCGGGAGTTCTGCCCGAGTAACCAGCCAGTTGATCAATATGGCTATAGCATGTGCAGTAATGTGGGTAGTTGCTAATATTCCTCTGCAGAGAATCATGCGTATGGCTTTTCCGCTGTATGTGCTGGGTATTGTTTTACTGATTGCTGTAGCTCTGTTTGGTGAAATTCAGAATGGCGCGCGCCGCTGGCTGAATCTGGGCGTGATACATGTACAGCCTTCAGAGTTGCTGAAGATTGCTGTTCCTCTTATGATGGCGTGGTATTTTGATAAAACACATACTGCTTTGCGCTGGCGGGATTATGTGGTTGCCGCGCTTATTCTGCTGCTGCCGGTTGTGTTTATTGTGCGTCAACCTGATCTTGGGACTGCTCTGCTGATCCTGATCAGTGGATTTTATGTTATTTTTCTGGCGGGTCTGTCATGGCGTGTCATGGCGGGTTTGACCGTTGCAGTGGCTGTCAGTCTCCCTGTGCTCTGGTCTTTCGGGATGCATGATTATCAGCGTAAGCGGATTATGACTATGCTGGATCCTTCACAAGATGCACTTGGTGCCGGATATCATACGATACAGTCCAGTATCGCAATTGGATCGGGTGGTATTGCAGGCAAGGGGTGGATGAAGGGAACGCAATCCCAGCTTGATTTTTTACCCGAACCGAGTACGGATTTTATTTTTTCGGTATTTTCGGAGGAATTCGGTCTGATTGGGAACAGTTTGCTATTATCACTTTATCTGATCGTAATCGGGCGTTGCCTGGTTATTGCGGCCAGTGCGCCAACACGGTTTGCCCGACTGGTTGCGGGGTCGATCACTTTGACTTTCTTTACGTACGTATTTGTCAATATGGGTATGGTAAGCGGTATCCTGCCGGTTGTGGGTATTCCCCTCCCTCTGATCAGTTACGGGGGAACTTCCATGGTTACCATACTGCTCGGGTTTGGAATTCTGATGAGTATTCAAACGCATCCAAAACTTGTTAGGACCTGAAAATATGAAACTGATTTCTTGTTGCCAATTGGATATTTCGAACAGAAGCATGTTGTTCATTCTTTCTGCTACTGTTTTTCTGTTTATGATTTCGGCATGCAGTAATACACCTCGAATGGGTCAATCTCCCGTGCAAAAGTATGCAAAGGGAGGCGGTTATTATCTGGATGACGGCCCGGAAAAGAATCCTCCTGCAAATCTTGATTCTGTACCGAATGCCGTTCCCCGGACCGAGCCTTTAAAAGCAGCAACAATGCGCCCCTATGTCGCGCTTGGTAAAACCTACACGCCGATGACAACGCTTGAGTCTTATAAAGAACATGGACAGGCTTCCTGGTATGGCAAGCGTTATCATGGTCAACGTACAGCCTCAGGCGACGTTTACGATATGTATGCCATGACGGCTGCTCATCCAACCTTGCCGATACCCAGCTATGCGCGTGTTACAAATTTACAGAACGGGAGCTCGGTAATCGTCCGTATCAATGATAGAGGGCCTTTTCTGGGGAATCGCCTGATTGATCTGTCTTATGTTGCAGCCTATAAGCTGGGTGTCCTGGCAAATGGCAGTGCCCGGGTGGAAGTGGAGAGCATTCTTCCAGATCGTTCTGGCAGTCATAGTTCTGTGGCAGCGCAACTACAGGCAGGTGAGACAAATAAGGTCCCGCAGGGAATATCCGCCAGCAATACGGGTAAATTTTATTTGCAGCTTGCTGCCTTTGGCTCTGTTGACAATGCACAATCGTATTTAACGCAATTGAGATCTGAATTGCCTTCGATTGTTCAGCAGGCGCGCATTAACCAGGCAAAAGGTTTGCATAAGGTTCTTGTGGGACCATTTCCTAATCAGGAATCAGCTGCTCAGGCAGCGAATCTTTTGATTGCTTCAGGCGCTCCCAAACCGATATTGGTTTCTCATACGGATATAGCCAGTGCGCAATAGCTTCAGAGCACTTTTTGCAAACGGACACTAACGGAAAGGTTAGCCTGTCTTAATGGCGTGATATTTGCCGGGTTTCCTGACAGGTAATGAACCATGCGATCCACGTTAGCCATATCACCGCAATAATAGCAACGGCAGCAATTAACCAGTTGCCAAGCTGTATCTGGTCATCCAGCAGATAGGCGTTACACAGACGTTGCGGAGATTCTGTATAAAGCCACCCAACTACCCCCATCATGGGCAACATATTGCCCAGAAAGAAAAATTGCAGGATCAGACCGGCCGGGCGCCATGACAGCCGTAACGCCATGCCTGCCAGGACGAGCGCAATAAGCTTGGCCAGTTCAATTTCCGGATGGAGCAATGCCTGATCAAGTACACGCGGAATCATCAGCACGGCAAATATAATTCCGGTGACAAATAATCCACTGATTCCATACATATTCCAGCGAGCAATAGTCTTGCGCAGATATGCGGGTATTCCTCCGGCAAGCAGGAAGGCAGCACCAGTCCAGAGCGGAAACTGCACCAGCATGTGACGCCACATACTTTCTTCCATGGCATGACGTATATCAGGAATGGCTAACAGCACGAGTAAACCTAAACCCGCACCAGCTTGCATTTGCCTGTTCATGAGGAAGTATCCGCTACGTGCTTGCCTGCCAGATGAAGCGCGTAATTAAGTGCCAGCTGGTGCTCTTCAATATCAAAGATACGCACCATCCGGCCAGCGCTATCAAATACCAGCAATGCAGCATTGTGTTCATAATCGCCCTGACCGTTGGGTATGACCACGACTCCGAGTTTCCGCAATAAGAGCTGTTCCTGCTCTGTCTGTGATACACGCACAACATGCCACAGTTCCGGTTGGGCACTCAAGTTATCAGCATAAGTCTGAAGTGCCGGTAAATCATCGTGTTCGCGGTCAAAGCTGATGGAAAGCAGGCGAACATTTGCAGTTTGCGCATTTCCGGTGTTGCTGAGTAAAGCGGTCTGCATCTGTTGAAAGATACTGCCCAGTGAGAGGCATACAGCCTGGCAGCGCGTATAGATAAAGCTTGCGATGGTTACGCTGTTTTCCTGGCTTAACAGGGCTGGGAGGGTGGTTTGGGTAAGGTTGGGGCCTTCGATGAATACAGGTGGAAGATCAACCGGATGCAATGCTACCTGCAGTCTGCGTGCTCCCTCTTCAGTCCAGATCTGGAAGTCGCAGGTTATGCGGGATGCTGCTCCCCAGCCAATAAGAACAACGAGTATGCTTGCAACAATCGTACGCAACATCTCTTTACATAAAATGTGAGGCAAGCTGCCTTGTTGAACATAGGCAGTTTGCTTGAATTACAGCAGTTGGTTGGGGAAGAGCACTTCTGATCGGTCGCAGAAGTGCAGGATAGCTGGTCGCTGTAAAAAGCAGATCAGTTATTTTTTTCCATCAAAGCTTTAAGGGCTGCTCCCCCTTCAAAAGGCGTAGTGCGTCCTGCGCCAGATTGGCGTTCTGCCTCAAACAAACCTGCCTGGACTGCATCCGCGCGGTTGCTCCAGGCGGTACGGATGTAAGTTATTGTTTCAGCCAGTTCATTATCGCTCAGTTGCGGAAAAGCCGGCATCATACCCTGATATTTCTGCCCGGCAACCTCTAGTTCGCCATTAATCCCATGTAACAGAATATTGGCCAGGATACGGGGTTCACCCTGTACCCATTCTGAGCCATCCAGTGGCGGAAAAACACCTGGGACGCCTTGCCCGTTTGCCTGGTGGCAAGCTGCACACTGTGCCGCATACAAGGCTTTGCCATCAGCCGCCGCTGCCTGATTGCTGTCAGCTGTCTGAGGTGATCCGGAAAGATCTGCCACTGTACGCTGATCGCCATACTGAGCGGTTGTCAGAGGCTCTGATATGAGTAAATAAATTACACCAAAGACGACCATCCCCAACGTGACTAACGATGCCGCAATTGGAATAGGACGGATCATCTCTTTGGGATCGATATTTTCGCGCTTTTGAGCGCGCGTGTCGTCGTGATTAGTAGCCATGAGTTCCTCTTTGTCTAAAAGACCATGCCTATTATGTTAATTGGACAGGCTTTATTTTGTGTTTTGTTCACGTTGCGGGTCAGGTGGCAATATCGGATAACTGCGATCAAGCGACTGTAAATATTTCACCAGATCCACTGCTTCCGGACGAGCAACTACGACTTTCCCGGGTGGCGCAAATTTTGGTGGCAGCCTGACAATGACCTCATCTTCCTCAGCCTTGTCTTTGACTTCAAACAGATAGGGGTAAGAAGGCATGATGGAATCCGGCACGTACGCACGCGGTTGGTACAGATGTCCCAAATGCCAGTCTACGCTTGGCTGGCGTACGCCAATATTCATGAGGTCAGGGCCGGTGCGCATACTGCCCAGCAAATGCGGTTTGTCGTAATAATAGTCGCCAGGAGTAGATACCCGCCCCCAGCCGCGCTCAAAATCCGGAGCAAAGCTGCGATCGCGCGGTTGCTGCGTATGACAATACATACAGCCATTGGCAATATAGCTGTCACGGCCACGTAATTCCGCACTGGTATACGGTTTAAGTCCGGCTGGTGGCTGAACATCACTCACCTGGATGTAAGGGAGAACAACCAATGCTGCAACGGCAATACTAAAAGTTGTCATTGCTCCCGCTGTCAGTTTGGCTTCATTTTCCATGCATCATCTCCAGTTTCATTTTTTCCGGTGCAAACAGTGCCTCACCAGTTCGATTGGGTCCGAATCGCAGTATCATGACTAATAAATGACCCACAAAAACCATGTGGCCCAGCCACATCAGACCGCCTCCTATACTGCGCCATTCCAGATATGGAATGGTCACGCGTACTGATTCCATGAATTCACGTGTGGCGTCCAGCATGGCAAGCCCTTGTAACCAGCCGCCCCAGGACAGAAAAACAAAATAAATCATGATGCCGATAGAGGCGAGCCAGAAATGCAGTGAAATCAATTTGGGGTAAGGCCATTCCCAGTGCAGTACGCGGGGCATCATAAAATAGACTGCTCCGAAGAGAACCATGGAAACAAAACCATAGGCACCGAGGTGAGCGTGCGCCACCGTAAAGTGTGTAAAGTGTGCGACCTGCTGAATGCTGCGCAGGGATTCAAACGATCCCTGCAATGATGACAGCAGGTACATGAAGCCACCAAACATCATGAACCGCAGCGTGGGGGAGTAAAGTGCCAACCGCATGCGGCCCCACATGGTGCCTGCCATATTGATGGAGAATGCAGCCACTGGGATGATCATCATCATGCTTTGCACGATGGAGAGTGTAATCAGCCATCCCGGTACCGGGCCGCCAACCAGATGATGACCGCCTACCTGCGCATAGAAAAATGCCAATGTCCAGAAGCCCAGCAGGGAAAGATTGTAGGAACGTACACGTCGTCCGATTGTTTTAGGCAGGAAATAGTAGATTGCGCCCAGGGCGACCGGAGTAAACCAGAGGCCCAGAACATTATGTCCGTACCACCAGTTGGTCATCGCTTGCTGTACACCGAAATGAACCCCCGGCAGTTTGGCAACAGTAAACAGTAGCGTAATCCACAACAGAGCTGCAATGTGGTACCACACGCTGACATAGAGTTCATGAGCTTTACGGTGGAGCAGGGTATAAAACACCGAACCAATAATGCAGATCATGCCTGCCTGGATAAACAGGCCAATTTGCCACGGAATTTCCAGATATTCCATGCCATCGCTCCAGCCGGCGCCAATAGCACCAATCGAGCTGGCAATGCCGACATTAATAAATGAACCGCCCAGCATCACCCATAAAGGCCCTTTCAGAGGCGTGCGCAGCAGACGTGGCAGTAACCAGACGATGATGCCCAGCTCAACATTGGTAATCCAGCCGTAGAGTACAGCAATGATATGTACCGTTCGCATCCGGCCAAAAGTCATCCAGGCATCAGATACTATCCAGTCTGGCCAGTGCAATTTAAGCGATGAAACCAGGCCGGCGGTGGCGCCCAGTATCAGCCACATGCAGCCAAAGGCAATAAACATGAAAACTGGAAAGGCGGATGAGCGGTCTGCGGCAATACGATCTTCTATTTCTTCCGGATCTTCTGCCTGTGGTTCTCCCTGATGGGATGCGCTTATCGCTTCCTGCAGGCGTTTTGCAGCATCTTTATCCAGAGCCGGATCATCAGCTTTACCGATTTCTCCGGGAGCGAAAATTGTGGAGGCAGCTCGCGGATTTTCGAATAATAACCCTTTGCGCAGCGACCAGATAAATGCGAGCAAGCCGATAAGTGATAATAAGAAGGCTGCCAGCAGGCTGAGTAATGCACTATCCATGTTGGGTTTTCTCCAGTTCGTGTTGTGATGAATCAGCTAATAGCGCTATATAACTGCTTTTCCACGACACAATAGCCGCTTGCTGAGGAATTTAAAACTTGGAAGAACGTTTGAACTTCAGGTTACTTTGAGTATTTTCTTTATGAGTATTGAAAATTGTCAAGTTTTTATTGCGTCAGGTGTTCGTTTGAGTACTGTTTCCAGGTTTGTTTTATTTGATTGCGGGAAGAGGAGGGGCAGTAAAGATGGGGTGTCAGCAGGTTTTTAATAAATGAAGAAATGCCCCATGATGCTGGCCAGCGAAAATGCTAACCAGATCGTGAGGCATTAATTTTCAGGCTATTTTACGATTGCTTTCAATTCGCCACTCAGATAGCGATTGGCCATGGTTTCCAGTGAAACCGGTTTTATTTTTCCTGCCCAACCTGCAGAGCCAAAGGCCTCAAAGCGTGACTTGCAAATATCTTTGGCAGCAGCAGTAGCATCTTTCAGGAACTTGCGCGGATCGAATTCACTTTTGTTTTTGACCAGATGGCGACGGATCGCGCCTGTCATGGCCAGACGGATATCCGTATCGATATTTACCTTGCGCACGCCATACTTGATGCCCTGCTGAATTTCCTCTACTGGCACCCCGTAGGTTTCTTTCATTTCACCGCCATATTCGCGGATGATTTCCAGCCATTCCTGAGGAACAGAGCTGGATCCGTGCATAACCAGATGCGTATTGGGGATCCTCTGGTGAATTTCCTTGATTCGCTCAATAGCGAGAATGTCACCCGTTGGCTTGCGAGTGAACTTGTACGCGCCGTGAGAGGTGCCAATTGCAATGGCCAGTGCATCTACACCGGTTTTGCTGACAAAATTTGCTGCTTCTTCAGGATCGGTCAGCAGCTGGTCATGTGAAAGCTGACCTACTGCACCATGACCATCTTCGGCTTCTCCCTGGCCAGATTCCAGAGATCCCAGACAGCCCAGCTCGCCTTCTACGGAAACGCCCACTGCGTGTGCCATTTCAACTACTTTGGAGGTGACGTTTACGTTATATTCAAATGATGAAGGGGTTTTTCCATCTTCTTTAAGCGATCCATCCATCATTACGCTGGAAAAACCGCTGCGGATAGCGTTAATACATACTGCGGGAGAAGCGCCATGATCCTGGTGCATGACAACAGGAATATGCGGATAGGCTTCAACTGCTGCTGCAATCAGATGGCGCAGAAATGCCTCACCAGCATATTTGCGCGCTCCAGCTGATCCTTGCATGATGACCGGGCTGTCACATTCATCAGCCGCTTGCATAATTGCGTGGATTTGCTCAAGATTGTTGACATTAAAAGCCGGAAGCCCATATCCGTTTTCAGCGGCGTGATCCAGTAACTGGCGTAGTGATACAAGTGCCATTCAAGTCTCCTTTATATAAATTAATATGTTGATTTCTCTGATAAAAAATATTCTACGAAAATAAAACAGGGTAAAAATCATAAACCTGCTGATTATAAGTTACTTTATTGCCGGTGATCGATCTGATCGCTATCCCGGCAGTGCTGTTTGTTCTTTTATAGATTCGACGGACCGGATTCTTTTTGTGCGGCTGTCCTCGAACTGCCCACTCTGACAAGTTTCATGGTGTTTGTTCCTCCAGATTTGCCGACCGGCTCACCAATTGTCATGATGATTAAATCCTCGTTCCGAATGGCGCCACGTCTGAGCAATTCATCTTCTGCCATGCCAAGAATGATTTCCGGATCGCACAATCCCTGTCCGAATTTTATGGGATAAACTCCGCGAAAAAGAGTAACTTTGCTCAGCGTATCTTCCTGCGGACTGAGGGCAAAGATCGGAACTTTTGAGCTCCTGCGAGACATGAACAGCGCAGTTACACCACTTTGTGTCAGTGCGGCGATAGCTCTGATTTTAAGTGATCCGGCTGTGTACATGGTCGCTCTTGCGATAGCATCTTCGATACTGACAGGTTGCGTATCCGGGGAACGGCGAAAACTCAGATTAACTGTGTATTCCTTTTCTGCTTCCAGGCAAACCCTTGCCATAGCTGCGACTGCTTCTACCGGATATTGTCCTGCAGCTGATTCAGCAGAAAGCATGACAGCATCTGTACCATCCAGTACTGCGTTTGCAACGTCAGATACTTCTGCGCGCGTAGGAATGGGACTGGATATCATTGATTCCATCATCTGCGTGGCAGTAATTACCAGTTTATTGGCTTCCCGTGCAGATCGTATCATTCGCTTTTGCAAAGCGGGAACAGCTGCATCACCCACTTCAACAGCCAGATCGCCGCGTGCGACCATAATCGCGTCAGAGGCACTCAGAATATCATCCAGCGCCAAAATAGCTTCTGAACGCTCTATTTTTGCCATGATTAAGCTATGGCCCTGAGCTTCCTGCATGAGTGCGCGTGCCCGTCTGATATCTTCCCCCGAGCGAGGGAACGATACAGCAAGGTAGTCTGCCCGCAGAATCGCTGCCGTTTTTATATCCTGCAGATCTTTTGCTGTCAGTGCAGGAGCGCTTAGTCCGCCGCCTTTCCGGTTAATCCCTTTATTGTTGGAGAGCACGCCTCCCTGCACAACCTCACAGTAAATTTCACTTTCTCTGACCTTGGTAACGGTCAAAACGATACGACCATCATCCAGCAGAAGAATAGCTCCTGCTTCAACATCATTGGGCAGCTCCCGATAATCCAGCCCAACCCGTTCCTGGTTGCCCACGTCACACTCTGCATCGAGAATAAACTCATCCCCGGCTTTCAGAGTAATCTTTCCCTGGGCAAATTTGCCAATACGAATTTTGGGCCCTTGCAGGTCAGCCAGTATGCCGACTGTACGGCCAAGCGAATGGGCAAGTGAGCGAACTAGCTCAACGGATGCAATATGTTCATCTTTTGTCCCGTGTGAGAAATTGATACGCACAACATCGATACCGGCTTCTATCATTTGTCCCAGGATATCAGGACTGCTGGAAGCCGGCCCCAGTGTTGCCACAATTTTTGTTCTTCGCATCATTTCCGGAGTTCCTGGAAGAAAAATTTCTCAGATTTCACTGTGCACGCTGTTCCAGTATCTCGACAGCAGGCAGTTTTTTTCCTTCCAGAAATTCCAGGAATGCTCCTCCGGCGGTAGATATGTATGAAACCTTATCGTAGATATCGTATTTTTGGATGGCAGCTATTGTATCGCCACCGCCGGCCAGGGTGAACGCACTGGTTTCGGCGATTGCTTTGGCAATTGCATGTGTTCCTTCTCCGAACTGGTCAAATTCAAATACGCCAACCGGGCCGTTCCAGACAACTGTACCTGCTTTCATGATGATATCAACCAGCTCTTGAGCACTTCTGGGGCCAATATCGAAGATCATGTCGTCGTCAGAGACAGCATTTGCTTCTTTCAGGATCGCGGGTTCATCAGCGGCAAATTTCTTTCCAACAACGACGTCAACCGCAATGGGAATCGTTGCATTACGCTGATTCATTTTTTCCATCAGGGATTTTGCTACAGGTACCAGTTCATCCTCGCATAGGGATTTTCCAACATTGTTGCCGGCTGCTTTGAGAAAAGTATTGGCAATTCCGCCACCCACTACAAGCTGATCAACTTTTTCAGTCAGTGATTCCAGAACGGTCAGTTTGGTAGAAACTTTGGATCCTCCGACAATTGCCACTAACGGGCGCGCAGGTTGATGCAGGGCTTTGGTTAAAGCATCCAGTTCTTCGGTAAGTAAAATACCGGCACAGGCAACTGGTGCGTATTTGGCTATCCCGTGTGTTGAGGCTTCTGCGCGATGTGCTGTGCCAAAAGCATCCATAACGAACACATCACACAGGTTGGCGTATTTTTTTGCAGTTTCTTCAAGATTTTTTTTCTCACCTTTGTTAATTCTGCAATTTTCCAGAATTACCAGTTCTCCGGGAGCAACTTCAAATCCACCATTAACCCAGTCCTTAATCAATCGGACTGTTTTTCCCAATCGCCGGCTGATATCATCGGCAACCGGTTGCAGAGAGTTTTCCGCAGTCCAAACGCCTTCTTCCGGACGTCCCAGGTGAGAAGTCACCATGACTCTTGCTCCCTGCTTCAGGCAGTGATTGATAGTTGCCATTGACGCAGTAATGCGGGCGTCTGAAGTCACCTTACCTTCCTTCACGGGAACATTCAGATCAGCACGGATAAAAACACGTTTATTATTCAGATCTAGATCGACAAGTTTAATAACTGACACATTGGCTCCATATTTAATTGGCTTACAGATTTACAAGATAATCAGGTAGAAACCGATTTGTTGCTCAATTAAGAAAAATAATAAGGGTATAGATCCGTCTGCTTGAGGAGAAGAGCTGTTTAAATTGATTCTCTTATTGAGTTACAGGTTGATTTATCTGTGATTTAGCCAGGTTTTGGACAAGAAATTTTCTGTTTACTGAAGCAAGAAAGCTGTAATCAGTAAGATAAACTGATTACAGCATAGCTTTCAGGGTGAAAATATACGGGTACCAGGATGGTTGTTTATTCCGCAGAATATGCCCTAGTCTTAATTACCGCGACCCGCAACTACACGGACCATTTCCAGCACCTTGTTGGAATACCCCCATTCGTTGTCGTACCAGGCAACTACTTTTACGAAGTTGTCATCCAGCTGAATACCTGCTTCCGCATCGAATACGGATGTGCGTGTTTCTCCACGGAAGTCTGTAGAAACGACCTTTTGATCAGTGAAGCCCAAGATACCTTTCATGGAACCTTCAGAGGCTGTTTTCATTGCATTGCGAATTTCATCGTAAGTTGCGTTCTTTTCCAGCTCTACTGTTAAATCCACGACTGAAACATCAGAAGTCGGTACGCGAAAAGCCATACCGGTAAGTTTTTTGTTTAGCTCAGGAATCACTACACCTACTGCTTTAGCCGCACCGGTAGAGGAGGGAATTATGTTTTCGAGAATTCCGCGTCCACCGCGCCAGTCTTTATTGGAAGGACCATCAACAGTTTTTTGTGTGGCCGTAGCAGCGTGTACGGTGGTCATTAAGCCGCGTTTTATTCCCCAGTTATCATTCAGCACTTTTGCAATGGGTGCCAGGCAGTTTGTAGTACATGATGCGTTGGAAATAATGGCTTCGCCCTTGTATGTTTTATCATTTACACCATAGACAAACATAGGAGTGTCATCTTTTGATGGGGCTGTCATGACAACCTTGGGTGCACCGGCCTGGATATGTTTTTCGCAGGACTCTTTGGTTAAGAACAATCCGGTAGCCTCTACCACGACATCAACATTGACTTCCTTCCAGTTCAGCTCCGCTGGATCCTTGATAGCAGTCAGGCGTATTCTTTTGCCATTTACTATCAAAGTGTTGTTTTCAACGGAAACATCCCCTCTAAAACGACCATGAACGGAATCGTGTTGCAGCATATAAGCCAGATAATCCGGTTCCAGTAAATCGTTAATTGCAACGACTTCTATATCATTAAACTCCTCTATAGAAGCGCGAAAAACCATCCGTCCAATACGACCAAAACCGTTAATACCAACTCTTATTGCCATTCCTTTATCTCCATATTTTTACTAAAAAACCGTTTTCAGATAAGAAGAGATCTTTCTGCACTTATATGATTCTTTTTACTGCGCTTACAACGTTCTCAACAGTAAAACCGAAATATTCGAATAATTTTTCTGCCGGAGCTGATTCTCCGAATTTATCAATTCCAATTACTTCCCCTTCGAGCCCAACGTATTTGCGCCAAAAATCAGAGACACCCGCTTCAATCGCTATACGCTTGATTCCTTTGGGTAAAACTTTCTCCTGATACACTTGTTCCTGCTTGTCAAAAATATTGGTGTTCGGCATTGATACAACACGCACTGCAATACCCTCTTCAGCCAGAGTTTTTTGTGCGTCCATCGCAAGCCCAACTTCGGATCCTGTCGCAATAATAACAACCTGCGGATTTCCGTTATTCGCTTCAGAAAGGATATATCCTCCTTTCTTGATCAGGCTGATTGTTGCCGCATCACGCTTTTGGAAAGGAAGATTTTGACGGCTGAATATGAGTGATGTGGGGCCTTCCCTGCGCTCTATGGCAGCTATCCATGAAATAACAGATTCGACTGTGTCACATGGTCGCCATACTTCCATATTGGGTATCATGCGCAGCGTGGCAGTTTGTTCAACCGGCTGATGGGTGGGGCCATCTTCTCCCAATCCGATTGAATCATGTGTAAATACAAAAATATTGCGGATTTTCATCAATGCAGCCATGCGTAGAGCGTTGCGTGCATATTCTGAAAACATCAGAAAGGTTCCGCCATAGGGGATGATCCCGCCATGCAATGACAGACCGCTCATGATTGCGCTCATGCCGAATTCCCGTACACCATAGTGAATGTAGTTTCCGGCAGTATTTCCGCTGATTGCTTTAGATCCGGACCACATTGTGAGGTTTGATCCGGCCAGATCTGCTGAGCCTCCGATCAGTTCGGGGAGCACCGGTGCCAGTGCTTCAATTGAATTTTGCGATGCTTTTCTGGTGGCGATATTTTCTTCTCTGGCGTTGATTTGGCTGATCACTCCTTCGAGGTGATCGATCCAGTTGGTTGGTAATTCCCCGGCCATGCGACGCGTAAATTCTGCAGCCTCGGCAGGGTATTTTTTGCTGTATTCAGCAAACATGGTATTCCAGTCAGATTCCAGTTTCTGTCCTTTGGTGCGAGCATCCCACGCATCGTAAACTTCTTGCGGAATTTCAAACGGGAGATAGTTCCAGCCGATGTGAGGACGAGCGGCAGCAATTTCATCCTTTCCGAGTGCTGCCCCGTGAATGGAGCTAGTATTGGCTTTATTGGGTGAGCCCATTCCAATTACTGTTTTGCAGCATATCAGCGTAGGTTTGTCCTGTACTTTTTTGGAGGCCTCAATGGCAGCCTGTATTGCCACAGGATCATGTCCGTTAACATGCGGAACAACGTGCCAGCCATAAGACTCGAAGCGCTTGGGTGTGTCGTCTGTGAACCATCCTTCGACATGCCCATCTATGGAAATACCATTGTTATCATAGAAGCAGATCAGCTTCCCTAGCTGCATTGTTCCGGCCAGTGAGCAGGCTTCATGGGAGATGCCTTCCATCAGACAGCCATCTCCCAGGAATACGTAGGTATGGTGATCAACTATCGGATAATAGGGACGATTAAATTCTTCAGCCAGAATTTTTTCTGCCAGTGCCATTCCGACAGCGTTGGTGATGCCTTGCCCTAACGGTCCTGTTGTTGTTTCAACCCCCGGGGTATAGCCGTATTCAGGATGTCCGGGAGTTTTTGAGTGCAGTTGCCGGAAATTTTTTATGTCCTCAATCGACAGATCGTAACCGGTAAGGTGAAGTAGTGCGTACAACAGCATGGATCCGTGGCCATTTGATAATACGAAGCGATCGCGATCCGCCCATTTGGGATTTGCCGGATTGTGACGCATATGATGAATCCACAATACCTCTGCAATTTCCGCCATACCCATTGGCATGCCTGGGTGACCGGAATTGGCTTTCTGGACAGCATCCATAGCCAGGGCCCGAATTGCGCTGGTCAAGTTATTAAATACTGGTGCACCAAAATCGTTAAATGCTTCCTTCATTTATACGTATCCTCGACTCGATTATTCAAAAACTGCCGCCCGCAATGTGATGCACCACACGATGACCAACAAAAACTGGCAAAGGGAAATATTATCTCTTAAGTCCAGACGGTTCACAATATGAGATACAATTTCTCTTGTTTTTTGGCTGTTGATCAGGTTTTAAGTTAAAGGCCATGGTAAAATAATCAATTGGAAGGTATTATCCCGCTTCTTAATTTTCCGCTGTCTACCATCCAGGGAAGAGTGGCCGAGCGGTTGAAGGCACTGGTCTTGAAAACCAGCAACAGGAAACTGTTCGTGGGTTCGAATCCCACCTCTTCCGCCATTCACGGTTTTGCGAGGATATCAACGATGATATTTCTGGAGTCGTGTTTTTGAATGAATAAATAAGGTGTCGATATGATTTATTCTGACAACACTTGATTTTCCACCGGCTTGATGAGTTATTGGCACTGGAATATAAAGGAACCTCTGAAAAACGTTAGCGAGGCAGTCAGTTCAGGGGAAAAGTCAGCGAAGAGGCGAAGCTCGTATGGAATAAATGAGTATTCTGAGCTGATTTTTAACGCGGAAATGGCGACGCAGATAGTTTGCGGAAATTCCTAAAGCGGTTGTGCAAATATACGTGGTGTCCGAAAAATCAAGACATTGGCTGATATTAAAATGGAGAAAATTTAATAATGGGCGTTCCTCTTTTACAGCAATACCGGGTAGGTAGCTATTTGTTG